>JBJKPA010000420.1:0-4729 GCA_046706905.1 Gemmatimonadaceae bacterium | reverse complement strand
CGGGTGACGAGCCGGACGCCCCGCACCGCCGGGTGATCCCCCCACCGGGCGGTGGCCGCCCGCACCGGGCGCAGCGTCACCGCCCAGAACATGCTGCGGACCAGCGATGCGCTCCCGCCGAGGCCCTGCCAGATCGAGCGCGCCGAGTCGTTGGCCACGTCGTTGAACATCAGATCGTGCGTGCCGCCGAAGACGTGCCGCATGAGCTGGATCCCCGCGCTGCCCGGCTCCGCCATGAACTGCGACGTGACCGCCATGCGCAGGGGCTCCCCGCGGTACTGCATGGGACGCGGGATGACGCCCAGAAACCCGGTGATCCGGCCGGAGCGGTCCTCGTACACCAGCGACGGCTCGTTCATGCCGTGCCAGGGATTCCCGAAGAAGACGAGGTCGAAATAGGCTTCCGCCGACGCCGGCGTGGCGTGGGCCGTGGCGGCGAAGAGGCGGGGCCGCAGCGCGGCGACTTCGGGGATGTCCCGGCGCTCGAACGCACGGACCCGTCCGGCAGGCATCTTCGTCGATCCTCCCCCATGCGCGTTCACGGTCTCGAAAGTAACGCATTCCGGCGAGACGCGCCGGAATGGCAGTGCGGAAACGGCTGGCCCGATGTCGCCCCGCATGCATCTTCCCTGGACACCGCTCGCAACTCTTGCGCGTCACCGTGGCGTTCGTAGTTTCGGCCACGGTCCTGCAACATTAGCATTCGAAATAGGCGTTTCCCCCGACGACGCTCTTCCACCGGCGGTCCAGAATGGTTGCCGTACTCCGCGCTCCACACATGCCGTCCGGTGCCCGCCACTCGACTCCCGAGGAGTCCTGAATGGCGAAGCCCGAAGAGCGGAAGGTCGGTGACGGAGAGACCCGCGCGGGGTCCCTCTCCGCGTTCTTCGACGAGGTCTTCGCGTCGTCGCCCGACGGCATCCTGCTCCTGGACGCCGAAACGCAGCGCGCGATCGCGTTCAACGACGCCGCGTGCCGGCAGCTGGGCTACACCCGCGACGAATTCGCCGCCCTCCGGGTGACGGACTACGAGGCCGGCGAGACGCCGGCAGGCGTCGCCGCGCACATGCGGCGCGCCACGGCCGAGGGACGGACCGAGTTCGACACGCTGCACCGCACGAAGTCGGGCGAGCTCCGCCACGTGCACGTCTGGGCCAAGGCGATCGAGTTCGAGGGCCGGCCGGCGTTCTACGCGACGTTCCGCGACATCACGGATCGGCAGCGCGTGCAGGACGCGCTGCGCCAGTCGCTCGACCTGCAGGCACGAACCGGGGAGCTCGCCGAGGTCGGCGGGTGGGATCTCGACCTGGAAGCCGGGACGCTGCGGTGGGATGCCGAGGTCCGGCACATCCACGAGGTCGCGCCGGACTTCGAGCCCACGCTCGACACGGCCATCGAGTTCTACGCCCCGGAGGCACGTCCGCTGATCACCGCCGCCGTGCAGGCGGCCATCGAGCACGGCACGCCGTTCGACCTCGAGCTGCCGCTCATCTCGGCGCGCGGGCGCCGGCTCTGGGTGCGCGCGCAGGGAACCGTGCAACGGCGGGACGGCCGGGTGACCCACGTCTACGGGGCGTTCCAGAACGTGAGCAAGCGGCGCCAGGCCGACGAATCCGGGCGCCTGCAGCGCGCCGCCCTGCACGCCGCCGGCGACGCGATCGTGATCACCGACTTCACCGGCGCCATCGAGTGGGTGAATCCGGCGTTCACCCAGCTCACCGGCTACGCGCTCCACGAGGCGCTGGGACACAACCCGCGCGACCTCGTGAAGTCGGGACGGCACCCCGTGACGTTCTACCGCGAGATGTGGACGACGATCACCGCCGGCCGCACCTGGCAGGGCCAGCTCACGAACCGGCGCAAGGACGGCACGCTGTACGACGAGGAGCAGACGATCACGCCGATCCGCGATGCGGCCGGCCAGATCACGCATTTCGTCGCGATCAAGAAGGACATCACCGCGCGCATCCGCCTCGAGGCCGAGCTGCGGCAGTCGCAGAAGATGGAGACGGTGGGACAGCTGGCGAGCGGCATCGCGCACGACTTCAACAACCTGCTCACCGTGATCACCGGCGTCGGCGATCTGCTGCTCTCGCACCTCCACGAAGGCGACCCGATGCGCGACGACGTGGCGGAGATCCTCCGGGCCGGGTCGCGCGCCGCCGAGCTCACGCACCAGCTCCTCGCGTTCAGCCGGCAGCAGATGCTGCAGCCCGAGGTGATCGGACTCAACCGCGTGGTGGAATCGGTCGGCACCCTGCTCCGCCGGCTGCTGGGCGAGGACGTGCACCTCGTGGTCGAGCTGGCACCCAAACTCGATCGCGTGAAAGCCGATCCGGGCCAGATCGAGCAGGTGATCGTGAACCTCGCGGTGAACGCCCGCGACGCGATGCCCCAGGGCGGGCACCTCACCGTGCGGACCGCCAACGTGGAGCTGGACACCGGATACATCGGACAGGGCGGCGTCCGGGTGCCGAGCGGCCACTACGTCCAGCTCGAGGTGTCCGACTCCGGCGTCGGGATGACCGAGGAAACGCGGCAGCGCGCGTTCGAGCCGTTCTTCACGACCAAGGCACCCGGCAAGGGAACGGGGCTCGGGCTGTCCACCGTGTACGGCATCGTCAAGCAGAGCCAGGGATTCATCTGGGTGTACAGCGAGCCGGGCAAGGGCACCACGATCCGCATCCTGCTGCCGCGGGTGACCGACCGCATCACGCCGACGCGTCCGCGCACGGCGACGGCGCGCGCCACCGGCGGCACCGAGACGGTGCTGCTGGTGGAGGACAACCCGGCACTGCACAAGCTCGTGAGCCGGCTGCTCGGATCGGCGGGCTACACCGTGATCGGTGCGCGGGACGGGATGGAGGCGCTGCGCCTCCTGGAGGAGCGAGGCGGCGCGGTGGATCTGGTGCTCACCGACGTGGTGATGCCGCGGATGAGCGGGCGGCAGCTGGCCGAGCGGCTGGCCGAGGTGGCCCCCGGCGTGAAGGTGCTCTACATGTCGGGCTACACGGACGACACGATCGTCCGCCACGGGCTGCTCGACGCCAAGGCGCCCTTCCTGAACAAGCCCTTCTCGCGCGCGACGCTGCTCCAGAAGGTGCGCGAGACGCTGGACGGATAGGCGGCAGACACGTCAGCCGCCGCCTTGCCCGCGGCGACTCGGCAGCGCGGCAGTTGCTCGCCACGCCTCGACCTACGGCCGCTCCGGGAAATCGTAAGGCGCCCAATGCAAGCTGGTGACACAATCTTTCATTGCGTCTCGGCCCGAAATTCCAAATGTTCACGAGCCCGGAACGCACCTTGCAGTCGTATGGCCGGCATCATGGAGCCAGCCGAGCCCAATGCGCCCGTCGTCGGGGCTCACCCCATTCGCCAGGAGGCACGATGTCGTGGCGTCCCCTCACTCTCGCGCTTGCCGGTCTCGCGCTCGCCGCATGCGAAAGCCCCACCACCCCGCCCCCGCTCGCGCAACGCGCCGTGACGGCTCCCGCGTTCAGTCTCGGCCAGGGGTCGGGATTCAACGTCCGGCTCCCGGCGACCGCCTCGTTCCTCAATCCGTGCAACGGTGAGACGGTGAACCTCACCGGCTACGAGCACGTCATGGTGACGAAGACGGATACCACGGCCGATCTGCACATCAACGTGGCGAACGTCACGGGGACCGGGGCGACCACGGGCACGGTGTACCACTTCAGCTACACCGAGAACCGGGCCCAGGTCGTCAGCACCGACGGCACCTGGTCACTGACCATGAACGTGAACGAGGTGATGGTGGCCAAGGGCAAGGCCCCGAACTTCATGGTGCACCTGACCGAAGCGCTCAGCTTCGACGGCACCAACGTGTCGGTCAAGCTGCACGGGGACCCGTACGGCGTCTGCCACTAGCACCCGCCGAATGCACGAAGGGAGCCGCGGCACGCCGCGGCTCCCTTCGTCGTTCCGGACCGTCGAACGCCCGGTCAGTGGTTCAGCACTTTGTCCGCCGCGGCCACGTCGGCCTGCAGGCGTGACACCCCCGCGGCGGCGTCCTTGATGTAGCCGTCCGCCACCTGCACCATCGCCGGCGTGGGCGGCACGTACGCCAGCTCCACCTGGCTCGAGATGCCGGTCAGCCAGGAACGCAGCCGGCCGGGGTACACGAGCGCCCCCTCACCGGACTGGATCTTGAGATCCACCAGATCGTCGATGTCGCGGTTCAGGTCGTTCAGCGCGGTGCGCGCCGGGCCGCTGGCCGCGCCGCCCTTCTGGAGCGCGTCGCGGGCGTCGATCGCCTGGTTCAGCGAGGAATCGAGCTGCGCCAGGGCGCCGTGAATCCGCATCAGCAGGTCGAACCGGTCCTGCAACTGCGCCTGCGTGGTCTGGAGCCGCGGATCCAGCTTGACCTCGAACGCCTGCTTCTGCGTGGCGCCGCCATAGCTCAGCGTCACGTAGTAGGTCCCCGGCACGACTTCCGGACCCGTGGTCGGGCCGGCCGAGAAGCCGGAATTGAAGATGCCCTTCACGTCCACCGCATCCGGGTAGCGGAGATCCCATTGGAAGTGGTTCATGCCCGGCGCGATCGCCGTGGCCCGCTCTTCCGCCATCCGCCGGGCCGCCGCCTGATTGAAGCCGGGCGCGGCGCCGCCGCGCCGGCCGCGCATCCGCCGGTGCAGCGTGAAGCTGCGGATCACGTCGCCGTTGGCGTTGGAGAACGTGAGCTTGGCCGGCGTGGTCCCGTCGTAGCTCG
>JBJKPA010000419.1:0-3522 GCA_046706905.1 Gemmatimonadaceae bacterium | reverse complement strand
CCGCTCCGGTCCTGATGTGGGTCCCGAGGCCCGTCGCGTGTGCCGCCAGGCAGAGGTTCTGCACGACCATCATGGTGGCGGCGTAGTCCTCCTCGCGGATCTCGGGGTTCGCGTCGAGCGTCATGCTCACGGCGATCTCGGCCGGCATCGCCGCCTCGCCGGCCGCGACCTTCTCGGCCACGGCGCGTGCCGCCTCCGGGTCCTCGACCTTCTTCGCCTTGCGCGCGCCCAGCACCTCGCCGTACGCGCGGCGAGCTTCGGGTCCCAGCACGTAGAAGTGCCAGGGTTGCGTCATGCGGTGGTTGGGCGCCTGCGCGGCGGCGTCGAGCAGCCGCTCGATCTCCTGGCGTGTGATGGCGCGGCCGGAGAACTGTTTGATGGAGCGGCGGGAGTGGATGGCGTCGAAGAGGTCCATGGGGTTCATTCGAAGAGGGTCGCTCGGACTTCCCGTGGAAGTTGACAGGATCTCCCAAAGGTGCAACCGTTGCCGGGTTCGCCCGCCCCCTTTTCCCGATTCGAGCACTCCCATGCCCAGCACTCGGCCGACGCCGGCCCTTGCCGCGCTCATCACCCCGCTCACCGCCGCCCTCACCCTCACCGCCTGTACCGCCCGATACCCCGGCCGCCGAGTCGCGACGTCCGGCCGCGACGCCGGTGACTGCCTCTCGTCGCCGTGCCGCACGATCGGCTACGCCGTGCTGCAGGCCAGGCCCGGCGACACCGTCTCGGTGGACAGCGGGACCTATCGCGAAGGCGTGGCCGTCACCAAACGGCTCACGCTCATCGGCCACCACGCGACCGTCGACGCGGCCGGACAGACGTCGCCGGCGAACGGCTTCTTCATCTGGGGTGCCGGGGCCGCGGGCACGAGCGTCTCGGGGTTCACGGTCCGCAACGCGGGGCTCGAGGGCATCTTCGTGCTCAAGACGTCCGACGTGACCATCGAGCATGACACGCTGATCGGCAACGACGCCTACGGGACGAGCAATCCGCTGTGCACGAAGCATCAATCCGACTGCGGCGAGGCCATTCACCTGCAGACGGTCACCGGCTCGACGGTGCGGGGCAACCTCGTGCGCGCCAATCTGGGCGGCGTTCTGCTCACCGACGAGGATGGGCCCACCCACGACAACACCATCGCCGACAACCTGGTCCTCGACAATCCCAAGGACTGCGGCATCACCCTCGCGTCGCACTGGCTGGACACCACGTCGCACGTGCCGGCGCGGCCCGAGATCGCCGGCGTCTACGAGAACACCGTGGTCCGCAATACGGTGCGGGGCTCCGGAGGCGTGGGCATCGGCATCTTCGCGTCGGGGCCGGGGGCCGCGGCGTGGGGCAACGTCGTGGACGGCAACACCGTGACCGGGAGCGCCATGTCCGGTTTGGCGATCCACAGCCACACGCCGGCGCAGAATGTCGACGGGAACATCCTGCGGAACAACGTCCTGGCGGACAACGGGATCGATGTCGAAAATCCGGCGGACAAGGCCCCGACCGGGATCAGCGTGTTCAGCGCCGCGGTGCTCATCCGCGGCACGGTCATCACCGGGAATCGGATCAGCCGGCAGCGCGTGGGCATCATTGCCGTGGGCGCCGATCCGATCCCCGACCTGGACACGAACCCGATGGACAGCACCGTCGTGCAGCACACCGACGTCCTGCTGGCCACGGGCGGATCGAAGTCCCCCTGATGCGCGGCTCCGGGCCGTCCGGGCCCTTGGTCTGGCGGGGATGTCACTCAGACCGTCCGGAGTCTTAACGATTCGGACTACCACAACAGACGGAAGGGACCGACGAGACGGAGAAGACTTTGGGGGAACAGCGTCGTTTCAAACCCCTTGAAGTCTCCATAGTTGTCCGTCCCCTCCGTCGTGGTCCGTATGCCTACCGTTTGACTTTCCCCGCGCCAATTGACATCCCGGGCGCACCGAGGGCCCGGAACTCGGCCCTCCCTCGCGCTCCCGCTCCGATCGGTGCATGTTGGGGCATCGCTCCACGCTGCCGCCCCCGCCCGCACGAGAATCCGGTTCCGTCATGCGCACACGCTTCCTTGCCGTGGCGGTCGCGATCGGCCTCTGGCCCGCCGTCGCCGCCGCCCAATCCACCCGCCTCCTCCACCAACCCGACGTCAGCGCGCGCTACGTCACCTTCGCCTACGGCGGCGACATCTGGCTCGCCCCACGCGACGGCGGCAGCGCGCACCGGCTGACCTCGTCGCCCACCGCCGAGAGCGAGCCGCACTTCTCGCCCGATGGGAAGTGGATCGCCTTCACCGGCGAGTACGGTGGCAACCCCGACGTGTACATCGTCTCCGTCGAGGGCGGCACGCCCAAGCGCCTCACCTGGCACCCCGCCCCCGACGACGTCCGCGGCTGGACCCCCGACGGCGACAGCGTCGTCTTCGAATCCACGCGCACCGGCATGCCCGACGGCGAGCCGCAACTGTGGACCGTGTCGATCAACGGCGGACTCCCGCAGCGCCTTCCCGTCCCGCGCGCCCTGTACGGCGCGATCTCGCCCGACGGCAAATCGCTCGCCTACCAGCTCGACCGGCCGTGGGAGACCGAGATGCGCAACTACCGCGGCGGGCAGAACCAGCCCATCCGCGTGCTCGACCTCAAGACGTACGCGATGTACAAGCTCCCCTGGACCAACAGCCGCGACCAGCAGCCCGTCTGGCTCGGCAAGACCATCTACTTCATCTCCGACCGCGACTGGACCGACAACCTCTGGTCCTACAACACCGAGACCAAGGCGCTCAAGCAGATCACGCACTACACCGACTTCGAGGTCGAGAGCGTGAACGCCGGCGCCGGCGTCGTGGCCTACGAGGAGGCCGGCGACATCCACATCTACGACCCCGCCACCGGCAGCGACCACAAGCTCGACATCCAGGCCAACGGCGACTTCCCGGCCGCCATGCCGCACGCCGCCGACGTGTCCAAGATGCTCGTCGCGCCGCAGCTCTCCCCCACCGGCGTGCGCGCCCTGTTCGAGGCCCGCGGCGACGTGTTCACCGTGCCCACCGAGCACGGCACCTGGCGCAACCTCACCCGCTCGCCCGGCATCGCCGACCGCACGCCCATCTGGTCGCCCGACGGCAAGCAGATCGCCTGGTTCAGCGACAGCACCGGCGAGTACCAGCTCATGGTCGGCGGACAGGACGGCACCACCCCCGTGCGCGCCTATCCGCTGGAGCACCCGACCTACTTCTACGATCCCGCCTGGTCTCCCGACGGCACGAAGATCCTGTTCTCCGACGCCGAGATGAACCTGTGGATGCTGGACCTCAAGACCGGCAAGGAGTCGCACGTCGACCAGGGCAACTACACCTGGCCCAACCGCGACATGGCGCCCTCGTGGTCGCCCGACTCGCGCTGGATCTCCTATACCAAGAGACTCAAGGGCTCGCAGTTCCACGCCGTGTTCGTGTACGACGTGGCCAACGGCACCACCCACCAGCTCACCGACGGGCTCTCCGACGTCATCGACCCGACGTGGGACAGGAGCGGCAAGTAC
>JBJKPA010000418.1:0-21584 GCA_046706905.1 Gemmatimonadaceae bacterium | reverse complement strand
CCGCGCCCCGCCGCCGCACGGGCCCGCCGCGGGCGGGGCGTTTGGGGTGGTCGGAGGGGTTGGGGGGGGGGTGGCGCCGGGCCGGTCGGGGGCAAATTGCGCGGCGGCGCGCCCGGGCGCCAGACGGGCGCAGGTGCGGGCGGCGCGCCCTGGGCATGTTGAGAGCATCCCCCCGGGGCGGCCGGCGCCGCCCCACGAGCTCCGGAGCCTCGGCATGCCCTGTCTGTTCACGATCATCGCGCTGGCCGCCCCGCGCCTCGTCATCCTGCTGCTCTGGCTGTTCTCGGGCTGGTTCGCCGGGATCTTCACGGCGGCGCTCTGGCCGGTGCTGGGGTTCGTGTTCCTGCCCACGACGCTGCTCTGGTACACGGCGGTGCAGCACTGGTGGGGCGGGCAATGGTCCCTGTGGCCGATCGTCGGCCTCGTGGTGGCGTTGATGATCGACGTGTCGCCGGCGGGCGGGCGGCGGAAGCGGAAGTGACGGCCGACCGGGCGGCGCGGACCGCCCGCCTGGCGCTGCTCGCGGCGCTCGCCGTTTACGGGTTCGCATATATGCGCGCCCCCGGGGCCGGCCACCTGATCGACGGGCTCGACCTCGCGATCCACGAGACGGGCCACCTGGTGTTCGCGCCGTTCGGGGAGTTCATCCAGTTCGCCGGCGGCACGCTGTTCCAGCTCATCGTGCCGGCGACGTTCCTGGTCTATTTCCTGCGCTTCGCCCCAAAGCGGGACGAGTTCGCGGCGTCCGTCATCGTCTGGTGGCTGGCGGTCAACCTGTGGAACATCGCCGTGTACGCCGCCGACGCGCGCACGCAGGAGCTGCCGCTGGTGGGCGGGGGCGAGCACGACTGGGCGTACCTGCTGGGGCGGACCGGGTTGCTCCAGCACGACGCGGGGGTGGCGGGCACCTTCCGCGCCCTGGGCGTCGTGGCGTATCTGGTGGCGCTGGTCTGGGGGTGGCGGGCGGCCACCGCGCCCCCCGCGGCGCCGGTGGACGAGGAGGCCGGCGCGCGGTAAGCTCTCCGCATGCCGACATTCCCTCGCCTTCCGATGCGCGCGGCGACCGGCGCCGCGTGCGGCCTGCTCCTCGCCGCCGCCGTCGCCGCGGCCCAGCGTCCCACGCTCAGTCCGGCCGTGCGCCAGTTCGTGGCCGTGGACACCAACCTCCTCGCCATGATCCACGCGCGGGTGATCGACGGCACCGGCGCGGCGCCGGTGGACGACCAGACCGTGGTCATCCAGAACGGGACGATCGTCACGACGGGGCCCACGGGCGCGGTCATGATCCCCGCCGGGGCGCAGGTGATGGATCTGGCGGGCAAGACGCTCATCCCCGGGCTCGTCATGATGCACGAGCACCTGTTCTATCCCACCGGCCCGGGGGTATATGGGAATGAGTATGTGAGCTTCCCGCGGCTGTACCTGGCCGGCGGCGTGACCTCGATGCGCACCACCGGCGACGTGGGCGGCTACGGCGACCTGCGGACGGCGGCCGCGATCGACTCGGGGCGCGAGGTCGGCCCCTGGATCGACGCCACGGCGCCCTACGTGCAGGGGCCCTCGCCCTTCGCCCAGATGTACGCGCTCAAGGACTCCGCCGACGCCCGCCGGTTCGTCAACTTCTGGGCCGACGCCGGCGCCACGTCGTTCAAGGCGTACATGAACATCACGCGCCCGGAGCTGGCGGCGGCGATCGACGCCGCGCACGCGCGCGGGCTCAAGATCACCGGCCACCTCTGCTCGGTGACCTATCGCGAGGCGGCCGACCTCGGCATCGACGACCTCGAGCACGGGTTCTTCGTCTCCACCGACTTCGTGAAGGACAAGCAGCCGGACATCTGTCCCGGGCAGGCCGCCGGAATGCAGGCGCTGGCCCAGGTGGACTCGAGCAGTCCGGCCTTCAAATCGCTGGTCCGGGATCTCGTCGCGCACCACGTCGCGGTGACGTCCACGCTCACCGTGTTCCAGACCTTCACGCCCGGGCAGCCGCTGCCGAAGGGGCTCGACGTGCTGGATCCGATCCTCAAGGACCAGTTCATGCGCTCCTACGACCGCGCGCAGCACAACAGGAACTCGGTGTACAAGAAGCTGTTCGCCGACGACCGCGCGATGGAGCTGGCGTTCGTGCACGCCGGTGGGCTGCTGCTCGCCGGCACCGATCCCACCGGGGGCGGCGGCGTGATCCCGGGATTCGCCGACCAGCGGCAGGTGGAGCTGCTCGTGGGCAGCGGGTTCACCCCGGAGCAGGCGATCAAGATCTGCACCCTGAACGGCGCCACCTATCTCGGCCGCGCCGACCACATCGGGTCGATCGAGGTGGGCAAGCAGGCCGACCTCGTCGTGATCAACGGCAACCCCGCGGTGAACATCGACGACATCGAGAAGGTCGTGATGGTGTTCCGGCAGGGCGTGGGGTACGACCCGCAGAAGCTGATCGACTCGGTGAAGGGTAAGGTCGGGTTGTACTGAGCGTGCGCGGCGGGGAGTGGCGGCGATACGCCGCCGAGGCGGTGGGCACGGCGCTGCTGGTGCTGGTCGGGCTTTCGGTGGTGATCGTGGACTTCGGCGCGGGCAGTCCGGTGGCGCGCGCCGTGCCCAGCGATTTCTGGCGGCGCGTGCTGACGGGCTTCCTGTTCGGGGCCACCGGCGCCCTGATCGCCGTGTCGTGGGTGGGCCGCGTGAGCGGGGCGCACATCAATCCGGTGGTCACCCTCGCGTTCCGCATCCGGCGCAAGCTCTCGACGCGGGTCGCGGCGGGGTACATCGCGGCGCAGTTCGTGGGCGCGGTGGCGGGCGCGGCCCCGCTCCTCCTGTGGGGACGCATGGGCCGGAGCGTCGCCTTCGGCGCCACGGTGCCCGGCGCCGGCGATCCGGCGTGGGCGGCGGTCGCCGGCGAGGCCGTCACCACGTTCGCGCTGATCCTGGGCCTGTTCGTGTTCATCGGCCACCGCACGCTCCGCCGGTACACGCCGCTGCTCTTTCCCTTCCTCTACGCCTTCATGGTGGGGGTCGAGGCGCCGCTCTCCGGCACGAGCACCAACCCGGCGCGCACCATCGGGCCCGCCGTGGTGGCCGGCGTGTGGTCCGGGTGGTGGGTCTACTTCGTGGGGCCGGCGGTCGGCATGCTCGCCGCGATCGCGCTCTACGAGACGCGCTGGTTCGAGCGGTTCGAGTTCGAGGTGGCCAAGGTGTACCACTTCGAGAGCGGCGAAGCGCCGGCGGTTGTGCCGCGCCGATCCGCGGAGTAGTTCAGGGGCAGGATCTCACCGGTGCTCATCATGCGTCGCCTCTCCCTCTCGATTCCCCGCCGCCTCGCCGCCGTGCTGACGGCGGCCGTCGTCGTGCTTCCCGCGTCCGCCGCCGCACAGCGCGGTCTCCCCGTGATGCCGGCCCACGGCCAGCCGCTCCCGATCACCGAGCGCTCGATGGTGATCACGAAGTACGGCATCGTCGCGTCGAGCCAGCCGCTCGCGTCGGCGGCCGGCGTCCGGATGCTCGAGCTGGGCGGCAACGCGGTGGACGCGGCGATCGCGACCAACGCCGCCAACGGCCTCATGGAACCGGCGATGAACGGTGTGGGGGGCGACCTGTTCGCCATCGTCTACATCGCCAAGACCGGAAAGCTCTACGGCCTGAATTCCAGCGGGTGGGCACCCACCGGGCTCACGCCGGCGCTGCTCGAATCCAAGGGCCTCACGCGCGTTCCCATCCGCGGCATCTGGGGGGTGACGGTGCCGGGCGCGGTGGCCGGCTGGCAGGCGCTGCACGACCGGTTCGGCACGCTGCCGCTGAGCACCCTGCTGGCGCCCGCGATCGCGTACGCGCGCCAGGGCTTCCCGGTCGCCCAGGTGACGGCCGCGACGTGGGGCGAATACCTGCGCACGCTCGAGGCGACGCCGAACGCGGCGAAGACGTATCTCATCGACGGCCACACACCGCGTCAGGGCGAGATCTTCCGGAATCCCGATCTCGCGCGCACGCTGTCGCGCATCGCCGCGCACGGGCGCGACGGGTTCTACACCGGGCCCACGGCGCAGGCGATCCTCGCCACCGAGCGGCAGTACGGCGGCACGATGACCGCCGCCGACCTGGCCGACTTCCGCCCCGAATGGGTGACGCCGCTCCACGTGAACTACCGCGGCTGGACGGTCTACGAGCTGCCTCCCAACAGCCAGGGCATCGGCGCGCTCATGATGCTCCAGATCATGTCGCACTTCCCGATGGCCGAGTACGGGTTCCACTCCACCATGTCGCTGCACGTGATGATGGAGGCCAAGCAGCTCGCCTACGCCGACGTGCTGCGGTACGTGGGCGACCCGCGGATGGCGAACGTGCCGGTGGCGCAGATGCTCGATCCGGCCCACGCCGCCGAGCGCGCCGCGATGATCGACCCGGCGAAGGCCAAGTGCAGCGAGCCGCCGTCGCAGTTCTCGGAGATCACGAACGAGAAGGGCGGCGACACGATCTACCTCACGGTGATCGACAAGGACGGGAACATCGTGTCGCTCATCCAGAGCAACTACGACGAATTCGGCTCGGGGCTGGTGCCGCCGGGGGCGGGATTCATGCTGCAGGACCGCGGCACGCTGTTCACGCTCGAGCCCGGGATGGCCAACACGCTCGCCCCGCACAAGCGCCCGCTGCACACGATCATTCCCGGATTCATGCAGAAGGACAGCGTCCACATCGGGTTCGGGATCATGGGCGGGTGGAATCAGGCGCAGGCGCACGCGCAGTTCGTGGCCAACATCGCCGACTACGGGATGAACATCCAGCAGGCGCTCTCGGCGGGCCGGTTCACCAAGCCGGGGTTCTCGGGGTGCAACTTCGACATCGAGTCGCGGATCCCCCAGGCGGTGCGCGACTCGCTGTCGGCGATGGGGTACGACCTCACGCTGTGGGGCCCGCGCACCGGGCACTTCGGCTGGGGGCAGGCGGTGATGGGCACCACCGGTGGCGTACACTACGGCGCCAGCGATCCTCGGCACGACGGGGAGGCGGTGCCGCAGGGGATTCCAGTAGGACGGTAGGACAGTAGGACGGTAGGACGGATGACTGCCCAACGCCGTTCCCCCACTACGGTCCTACCGTCCTACCGTCTTACCGTTAATAGGAAGGCCTCTCCAGCCTCGCGATCTGCATGATCGCCGTCGACAGCTCCTCGATCGACTTCGTGGACGAATCCAGCCACTGGATCGCCTCGCGGGTCATCATCCGCTGCGCCGCGTCCACCTCGTAGCGGCAGTTCGCCAGCGACGAGTAGGTGCTGTTGGGGCGGCGGGCCTCGCGGATCCGGTGCAGCCGCTCGGGGCTGATCGAGAGCCCGAACAGCTTGTCGCGGTGGTGCACCAGGTCGTCGGGGAGCTTTTTCCGCTCGAAATCCTCGGGAATGAGCGGGAAGTTGGCCGCCCGGACCCCGAACTGGAGCGCCAGGTACAGGCTGGTCGGCGTTTTGCCGCTCCGCGACACCCCCACCAGGATGATGTCCGCGTCGTCCAGGTCCACGTTCGAGATCCCATCGTCGTGGGCGAGGGTGAAGTTCACCGCGTCCATACGATTCGTGTAGTCCAGACTGGTGGCCACCTTGCGGGATTTCCCGATGGCGTGCGAGCTGCGCTCGTGAAATTCTGCCTCGAGCGGCGCGATGAACGTGGCGAAGAAATCCAGGATCAGCGCGTCCGCCTCGCGCAGCCGGGCGGCGACCTCGGGGTTCACCAGCGTGGAGATGACCACCGGGCGCTCCCCGTCCAGCGCGTGAGCGGCGCGGATCTGGGCCACGCAGTCCGCCACCTTCTCGGGACTGTCCACGAACGGAATGCGCACCTGCCGGAACGCCATGCCTTCGAACTGCGACAACAGGCTGTGTCCCAGCGATTCGGCGGTGAGTCCCGTGCCGTCCGATATGAAGAAGACCGTACGTCTGAGCGTCATGAGCCGGATCCCGATGGGAATGCGTTAGACTAATTGTAGCCGCACGCCACAGCCAATCATCAATTTCGACGACAGGACAGGCGCGATGACCCGGACAGCCACGGCCAAAGCCACCGACTACGTAATCCCCTTCGAAGACCTGCGCATGACGGATGTGGACCGGGTCGGCGGCAAGAACGCCTCGCTGGGGGAGATGATCGGCCAGCTGGCCAGCTCCGGCGTCCGCGTTCCGGGCGGCTTCGCCACGACGGCCGCCGCGTTCCGCGATTTCCTGGCCCAGAACGGCCTGGCCGGCCGCATCCACAAGGCCCTGGACGCGCTGGACGTGAACGACGTGATGGCGCTGGCCAAGACGGGGGCGCAGATCCGGCAGTGGATCCAGGACACCCCGCTCCCCGAGCGGCTCGTCGCCGAGGTGAGCGAGGCATACGATCGGCTGGCCGACGATGCCGGTCCCAAGGCCTCGTTCGCGATCCGCTCGTCGGCCACCGCCGAGGACCTCCCGGACGCGTCGTTCGCCGGCCAGCAGGAGACGTACCTCAACATCCACGGCCGCGACCACGTGCTGGCGGCGGTGAAGGACACATACGCGTCCCTGTATACCGACCGCTCCATCGCCTATCGCGTCCACAAGGGATTCGCCCATGCCGACATCGCGCTGTCGGCCGGCGTGCAGCGCATGGTGCGCTCCGACGTCGGCGCGTCGGGGGTGATGTTCACGATCGACACCGAGTCGGGCTTCGACCAGGTGGTGTTCATCACGGCGAGCTACGGACTGGGCGAGACGGTGGTGCAGGGGGCGGTGAACCCCGACGAGTTCTACGTCCACAAGCCGACGCTCGCCCAGGGCAAGCCCTCCATCGTGCGCCGCAGCCTGGGCTCCAAGCTCATCAAGATGGTGTTCACCGACGACCGCGAGGCGGGCAAGAGCACCGACACCGTGGACGTCCCCGAGGCGGAGCGCTACCGGTTCGCGATCAGCGACGCCGACGTGCTCGAGCTGGCACGCTACGCCGTGACGATCGAGAAGCACTACGGCCGCGCGATGGACATCGAGTGGGGGCGCGACGGCGAGGACGGCAAGCTGTACGTCCTGCAGGCGCGGCCCGAGACGGTGAAGTCGCACGCCGCCGGCCGGGTCACCGAGAAGTTCAAGCTCAAGCAGCACGGCAAGGTGCTGGTCAAGGGGCGCGCGATCGGGCAGAAGATCGGCGTCGGGCCGGCGCGCGTGATCAAGAGCGCGAAGCAGATGGACCGCGTGCAGCAGGGCGACGTGCTGGTCACCGACATGACCGATCCCAACTGGGAGCCGGTGATGAAGCGGGCGGCGGCGATCGTCACCAACCGCGGCGGCCGCACCTGCCACGCGGCGATCATCGCCCGCGAGCTGGGCATTCCGGCCATCGTCGGGTGCGGCAACGCGACCACGGTGCTCGACGAGGACGAGCAGGTCACGGTGAGCTGCGCCGAGGGCGATACGGGGTACGTGTACCGCGGCGCGCTCGAGTACGAGGTGCTGCGGGCCGACGTCGGCAAGCTGCCCGAGCTGCCGGCCAAGATCATGATGAACGTGGGCAATCCCGAGCTGGCGTTCGAGTTCGCGCAGACGCCCAACGGCGGCGTCGGCCTGGCGCGGCTCGAGTTCGTGATCAACAACGTCATCGGCATCCACCCCAAGGCGATCCTCGACATCGAGCACGTGCGGGAATCGCTGCGCGAGGAGATCACGCGCCGGGCGCGCGGCTACGCGAGCCCCGAGGCGTTCTACGTCGAGAAGGTGGTCGAGGGCGTGGCGACGATCGCCGCCGCGTTCTACCCCAAGCCGGTGATCGTGCGCCTCTCGGACTTCAAGTCCAACGAGTACCGCAAGCTCCTGGGCGGCGAGATGTACGAGCCCGAGGAGGAGAACCCGATGCTCGGCTTCCGCGGGGCGTCGCGCTACGTGGCCGAGAGCTTCCGCGACTGCTTCGAGCTGGAATGCCGAGCCATGAAGCGCGTGCGCGACGAGCTGGGGCTCACCAACGTCGAGATCATGATCCCGTTCGTGCGCACCGTGAGCGAGGCCAGGCGCGTGGTGGAGCTGCTGGCCGAGCACGGGCTGGAGCGCGGGCACAACGGGCTCAGGCTCATCATGATGTGCGAGATCCCGTCCAACGCGCTGCTCGCCAAGGACTTCCTCGAGCACTTCGACGGCTTCTCCATCGGGTCGAACGACCTCACGCAGCTCACCCTGGGGCTGGACCGCGATTCGGGGCTCGTGGCGCAGGGGTTCGACGAGCGCGACGCGGCGGTGAAGAAGCTGCTCTCGATGGCGATCTCGACCTGCAACGAGCTGGACCGGTACATCGGGATCTGCGGGCAGGGGCCGAGCGACCACGCCGACTTCGCGCAGTGGCTGATGGACGAGGGGATCCAGACGATATCGCTGAATCCGGATACCGTGGTGGAGACGTGGACGAGACTCGGGGAGTCGGTCAAACGGTAGGACGGTAGGACGGTAGGACGGTAGGACGGCGAAAGGGCGAAACAGCCAAATGGCGCAGAGGGGCGGAGTGGCGGGGAACCGTTTTCCCCGCCAGGTTGTCTCACCGGAGGCCTACCCTCACCCGACCGCCCGATGTCCACCCTCCTGCGGGATTTCGCGTACGGCGCGCGGACGCTTCGCAAGAATCCGGGATTCACGATCACCGCCCTCGTCACGCTCGCACTCGGCATCGGCGCCAGCACGGCGATCTTCAGCGTCGTCAATGCCGTGCTGCTGCGGCCGCTCCCGTACGCCGACCCGGGCTCGCTCGTCATCGTGACGTCGGACATGACGGCCCGGAACGTCAACGACTTTCCGTTGCCCCCCGGGGACATCAAGGACATGCGCGAGGGAGGCACGCTGTTCTCGGGCATCGCCGCGGTGGAGACCTTCTCGCAGCCGACCGTTGATCAGGACCACCGGCCGGAGATCCTCCAGCTCGCGGTCGTGACGCCGAACCTGTTCTCGGTGCTCGGCGACCGGGTCGCCGCCGGCCGCGACTTCACGGAGGCCGACGCGACGCCGCTCCGCCCGCCCCCGCCGCCTGGAAGCAGCCCGACGGGTCCCCCGCCGCCCACGCCGGTCGCGATCCTGGGCTACGACTACTGGCAGAGCCACTTCGGCGGCAATCGGAACGTCGTCGGCGCCGTAATCCAGATCGGCCCGATGCGGGACGAGATCGTCGGCATCGCGCCGAAGGGGTTTCAGCTGCTCTTCCCGCCCAGCTTCAGCGTCGCGCAAGTGCCGGACGTCTACCTGCCGGCACGCATCGACTGGAGCACCGCGTCCCACATCGACGTGGGCTATCGGGCGGTGGCACGCCTGAAGCCGGGCGCATCGCTGTCCGCGGCCCAGTCGCAGATGAACACCGTGGCCGCCGACGTCGGCCGCGAGTTTCCGATCGTCGCGACGGCCGGGGTGCGCTTTCGCGTGGTGCCGATGCACCAGGCGCTGGTCGCCGACGTCCGGGCCGCCGTGCTGGCGTTGATGGGCGGCGTGATCTTCGTGCTGCTCATCGCGTGCGCCAACGTCGCGAACCTGTTCCTCGTCCGCGCATCGCGCCGGGAGCGCGAGTTGGCCGTGCGCGCGGCGCTCGGCGCGCGCCGGGGCGAGCTCGTGCGTCAGATGCTGATCGAAGCGGTGATCCTCGGATTGGGTGGAGCGGTGCTCGGACTGGGGCTCGCCGCGCTGGGGATCAAGCTCCTCGTGGCGATCGGTCCGGCCGATCTGCCGACCATCGGGCGGGTCACGCTGGACGTGGCCGTGCTCGGCTTCTCCGCCGCCGCCGGGGTGGCCGCGGCCGCTCTGTTCGGCATCGTTCCCGCGCTGCGCGCTTCGCGGCCGGACATCGTGCGCGTGTTGCGGACCAGCGGCCGCACCGCGGAGCTGGGCGGCGGACGCCGGCTTCGCACGGCCGCCGTCACCGTCGAGGTGGCGCTCGCGTTCGTGTTGTTGGTCGGCAGCGGGCTCATGCTGCGCAGCTTCGCCGATCTGACGCGGGCCGACCCGGGGTTCGATCCGTCCGGCGTCCTCACCTTCCGTGCCCAGGAGCCCAGGCCCCGCCCGCCGGCCGCCGAGGCCGCGTTCCTGCAGCTCATACAACAGCGGCTATCGGGAATGCCGGGGGTCACCGGCGTCACCATGGCGGCGTCGGTGCCGTTCAGCGGCCGCATCGGCCTCTGCCGGTGGGGGACCCAGTCGGCGGTGAACGATCCGGCGGCCTTCCAGCAGGCCGACTACATGATCGTGACCCCCGGCTATTTCAAAGTGATGCGCACGCGCGTGCTCGCCGGTCGCACGTTCACCGACGCCGACAATCGCTTCACGTCGACGGCCGTCGTGATCGACCGCGTCCTCGCGCACAAGGCGTTCCCCGGCCAGTCGGCCGTCGGCCAGCGGCTGTACGTGCGGTACCGCAGCGACACGCCGGAGTGGGTGGACGTGATCGGCGTCGTGGATCAGGAGCGGGTGCACAGCCCGGCGCGAGACGGGCGCGAGCAGATCTACTTCGTGGACGGGCAATTCAACTTCTTCGGGAGCGGCACCTGGTTCGTGCGCACGAACGGCGACCCGGCGCGGCTCGAGCCGACCGTGCGGTCGGTGGCCGCGGCGATCAGCCCGGAGCTCGCCATCGTGAGCATGAAGCCGCTCGCCGAGTATTTGAGCACCGCGGCGGCGCCGACGCGTTTTGCGCTGACGCTGATCGGCATCTTCGGGGGGATCGCGCTGGTGCTCGCCGCCGTCGGCCTGTACGGCGTGCTCGCGACCGTCGTGCGCCAGCGGACGGCGGAGATCGGCGTGCGGATGGCGTTCGGCGCGTCGCAGGGGCGGATCTTCCAGCAGATCATCGGCGAGGGGCTGATCCTCAGTGGCGTCGGCATCGCCGTTGGCCTCGTCGTGGCGCTGGGGCTGACGCGCACGATGCGCAGCATGCTGGTGGGCGTGAGCCCCACCGACCCGGCCACGTTCGCCGGAATCGTGCTGCTCTTCGCGGTCGTCGCCGCGCTCGCGTGCTGGCTGCCGGCGCGCCGTGCGGCGGCGCTCGACCCGGCGAACGCGCTCCGGGAGGAGTGAGGGGGCGGCGGGGCGCTGCCTTTGCGTTCCTTCGCAGTTTCCGACTCACCGACTCACCGACTCACCGACCTCCTCCTCGCTCCGAGGGTGATGCCCACCACGGCCAGGGCGATCCAGAAGCCCACCCCGAGCAGTGTGTGACCGAGATCGATTTCCGTAACCTTGCCGTTCCCCATGATGTCATTGGCCCATGGCCAGACGATCATGAACGGGCTGAACGGCGAGGCGATCCAGCGCTGGGCCAGGACTCGGCCCTCCGTCCACGGGTAGGCTGACAGCAGCTCGACCAGGACCCAGGCCATCAGCGGCGTGACGAAGACCCACGCCAGCGGCCGCTCGCTCGAGACCATGGGGACGGTGACGATCAGGTAGGCCTCCGTGGCCGCGACGAACGGGGCGATCCAGCCCCAATGCGAGAATTGAAACTGGAAGCTGCCACCGGTTACCCTCGTCTCGGCCAGTCCGATCACGAGCAGCATGGCGATGTACGCGGCGGTGCCGACGATCAGCCAGAGCCACCCGGCGCCGACGCGAATCCACGTGTGCGTGCGCGATGGCACCGGCATCGAGAGGTGGTATCCGCGGCGCGACGGCTCCTCGCGTTGCCAGGTGCCGCCGGCGACGACCACGGCGAACAGCACGGCGGGAATCGTCAGCTCACCGAACACACTGAGCGAGTACTCGATCGGCCCGACGTCCGCCCTCACTCCGCGGATCGCCAGCGATACGTTCATCACGAAGAGCCCGACGAGCACCGTCAGATACATGATGACTTCGCGGCGCATCCCGCGTGCCACCGTCTGCACCTGCTGGCGCGCCACGGCGCTCAGCCGCGGCGGTTCGTGCAGCGTGACCGTCGTCATGCGACCTCCCGCGTCGGATTGAGGAGGGCCAGCGTCGCGTCCTCCAGCGATAGCGGCGCAACGTCGCGCAGCGTCGCGCCCGCCGCGGTAAATGCGGCGGTGATTTCCGCTTCGGTTCCCCAGATCGTCCACTGGACCTCACGCGCGCTCTGGCTGCGCCGGAGCACCGCACCGTTCAACGAGCGGACGCCGCTCCAGTGCTCGGGCACTTCGGCCCGGTAGCGGCGCAGCGACCGGCGGAGCGTTTCCATGGGAAGCTGCGTCACGAGCGCGCCGTCACGCATCGCACCGAAATCGTCGGCCATCGCCTCCATCTCGGCCACGTGGTGTGTGGAGATGAGCATCGTCGTCGGAGTCGTCGCGAGATGGTCGGCCAGGATCCCCAGCATGTCGTCTCTCATGACGGGGTCGAGGCCGTCGGTGGGTTCGTCAAGGAGAAGCAGCGGCGGTCGATGTGCCAGCGCCAGCACGAAATGCACGCGCCGCGCCTGCCCCTTGGAGAGGGTGCCCAATTGCCGCTGCTCGTTGACCTCGAATGCGCGGACGAGACGAGACGCGTACTCGGAATCCCACGAAGGGAAATAG
Organism: Gemmatimonadaceae bacterium; assembly: GCA_046706905.1. GTDB lineage: Bacteria > Gemmatimonadota > Gemmatimonadetes > Gemmatimonadales > Gemmatimonadaceae > JAGWRI01. The sequence goes on along the minus strand of JBJKPA010000418.1, from coordinate 9,107 downwards.
GCGGCATGGTGTGCCAGCAGCGCTCCCACCGCCAGGTTCCCGTATCCCCACTCCGCCTGCTCTGGGACGTAGCCCACATTGGCCCGCACGCGGCTTCCCTCCGCCGCCGGATCCAGCCCGAACACCGACGCCGACCCGGCGTCGGCGCGCACGAGGTCGAGCAGCGTGCGGATGGTGGTGGACTTGCCGGCGCCATTGGGGCCGACCAGCAGGTACACCGCGCCGAGGGGCACCTGCAGCGCGAGGTCGCGCAGGGCGACGGTGGAGCCGAATCGCTTGGTCAATCCCCGCGTCACGACGGCCATCTCGCCGTCGGGCATTTCCGTTGGGAGATCGGGAGACATGGAGACCTATCCGGTTGACTTGCGGGCGAGCACTTCGAGCGCGTTGATCAGGTCCTCGGCCGCGACGCCGTTCCGGTGGGCGTCGCGCAGAGCCCGCGCCGCGACGTCCTGCGCGATCGCGCGCCGCTGCTTGCCGTTGACGCTGAACGCGCTGACGAAGGTGCCCTGTCCGCGTTTGACGTGGACCACGCCGTCGCGCTCCAGCTCGCGATAGGCCTGGGCCACCGTGTTGGGGTTGATGCGCAGGTCGACCGCGAGCTGGCGGACGGAGGGCAGCGCGTCGCCCTCCTCCAGCGTGCCCACGACGAGGGCGCGCCGGACCTCGTCCATGATCTGGACGTAGATCGCGCGGGCGTCGTTGGGGTCGATCGAGACGAGCATCGGTGGTGGACTAGTGTACTATGTGGCTAATACACTAGCCGTCGTGCCGGCCTTCTGTCAAGAGGGACTACCGCCGGCCGGTTTCGGCGCCCCCGCGTTCTATGGTAGTTTCTGTCCTACCGTCCTACCGTCCTACCGTCCTACCGTCTTTCATGTCCCGAGCCTTCGTCAACGAAGACGCCAACGAGCCCGAGCGGCGCTACGTCCTGCCCCCGCGCGACGATCCGGGCTACGACGAGGCCGCCGCCTCGGCGCTGCTCGACGGCGCGGACGTGGGCGACTCGTACAGCGCGGAGCAGGCGACGGGCTATCGGTGGGGGGATCGCCGCCTCGAGGCGCACGTGCGGCGCTTGCTCGCGCGGGCCGAGTCGGACGGGGACGAGCGACGAGTCACGCTCGCGGAGAGATATCTGAGACAACTACGGTAAGTTCGTAGGACGGTAGGACCGTTGTCGGGAACTGCGTTCGCAGGTATCGCCGTCCTACCGTCCTACCGTCCTACCGTCCTACCGTCCTACCGTCCTACCGTCCCCCCTCACTCCCCGCCCAGCGCCCGGAACAGATACGACGCCTTGATGAAGAACGCGTCCGTCGTCCGGCGGAGCTGGTTGAAGTGCAGCGGATCCGGCTCGGTCAGCGTGTTGCCGTAGCCGAAGTAGAACACCGTGCCCGGAATCGGCCGGTACGAGAACAGCCAGTCGGCGCGCAGCAGGTTGGAGACCACCGCCGGGTACGGCACGTAGCCGGAATCGCTGGTGGCGTAGGTGATCGGCTGGCCGCTGGCCGGGTCGATGAGCGGTTGGCGATCGCTCGACGTGTACTGCGCCACCACGCGGAAGAAGATGGACCGCGTGAGCTGGTACTCCACCTTGAGATACGGAATGCTGGTGGTGTACGACCGCACGCCGTCGCTGCGCCGCGTGAAGCTGCTCGTCTGGTACGTTCCGGTGACGCGGATCTGCTGCGTGGGCCTGAGGTCCACGTTGGCCGTGTAGTCCAGCCGCCGCACGCGCGCAGTCTCCACGAAATCCACGTCGTTGCCCGCCGTCACCGACGCCGACGCGTCCCAGGTCTGGTAGTACGGGGTCGAGAGCTTCGCCTGCGTGGTGAAGGTCGTGATGCGCGGCGACGGCACGAACGACACGGCCGACGCCCCGGTGCCTACGAAGTCGGCGGTGTAGGCCGCGGGATCGAAGGCGTAGCTGCCGAGCGTGGGATTCACGCTGAACGACCACCCGCCGCGGAAGGTGAACGACATGTTCGGGCTGGCCTTGTCCTCGAGCAGGTGCTTGCCGGCGAAGAAGTCGTCGTAGCGGAACACCGCCGACGTGAGCAGCATGAGGTTGAACCGCTCGAGGAACGCGCCCGGTGCGCCGTACAGCGACAGCCGGTTGGACGCGTTCGGCTCCACGACGCCGGTGCGCTGGATGAACCCGTTGTCGTCGGCGAACCCGTTCCCGATGCCGAGCACGTTGTAATGGAAGCCGAAGCTGCGGCCGGTGCCGTCGAGCACGGCCTCCCACATCGGCGCGTTCTGCGTCGCGCCGTTCTCGGTGGTCGAGCTCATCACGGCCTGGAACTGCGCGTACGTGCGCGGGTCGAACACCCAGTGGACGTCGGCGTCGGCGACGTGGTTCGAGCGGCCGCCGCCCACGCGGTCGCTGTACATGACCCCGAACGTGCTCTGCGCGCCGAACGCGCGGCGCAGGCGCAGGACGTCGACCATCGGCGCCTTGCCGGTCGGCGTCACGGCGCCGCCGTCCTGGGCCGACAGGAACGCCACGTCGGTCCGACCGACTTTGCCGGTGAGCTTCGCCGCCACGTTGGGCTGCACGATGGTGCGCGTGTAGAACAGCGTGTTGGGCACGTTGAACTGGTCGGAGCCCTCGACGAAGAACGGGCGCTTCTCCGGGTAGTAGAGCGCGAACCGCTCGTCGGCCGCGATCTGTGTGGCATCGGCCTCGACCTGCGAGAAGTCGGGCTTCACCGTCCCGTTGAGCACGAAGTTGCTGCCCAGCGCCCAGCGGACGTTGCCGCCCAGGTTCTGCTTGGAGGCGTAGTGCCACCCGGTATTGCCAGGGGCGCAGCACGGCGTGCCGGTGGTGGTGTTCGTGAGTTCGGGATTGATCCCGACGACCTGCCCGTGGTGCATGCCGGACATGCCGACGAGCTGTCCCTCCTGGTCCACGAAGCTCGCCGACGCCTTGCGGGCCTGGGTCCACGTCTCCTGGTACCCGTTGTGCTGCACGTTGCGCTGGATCTGGATGCCCCACGTCTGCGGCATCCGGGTCGGGTAGCGCAGCGAGCTGAACGGGATGCGGACCTCGACCTCGTATCCCCACGCGGTGACGTGGCCCTTGGACTGCCAGATGTAGTCCGGCGTGAGGTCGTTCTGGCCCGGGGCGACGTGCGCCCCCGGGTTGTAGCCGCCCTGTTCGTCCTTGAGTCCGTCGGCCTGCACGCCCAGCGGATTGACGATGAACACGTACGCGCGATTCCGCTCGTCGTACGTGTCGAGCATGATCTCGGTGTTGTCGTCGCTGCCGATGTTGTCGCGTTCGGCGAGGGTGGCGCGCACTTCATCGCGCGGTTCGTACGCCTTGACGCCGAAGTAGATCGCGGTGCGCGAGTACCACACGAGCACCTTGGTCGAGTCGGGCGACGGGCGCTGATCCACCGGCGCGTACTCGGAGAACCCGGTGAGCACGGCGGCGTCGCTCCACACGGGCTCGTCGAGGTCGCCGTCCACGGTGATGGTCGCGTCGATGCGCGGGACGCGGGCGTCGGTGTGGCCGAGGCGGCCGTTGAATATGAGCGGTTCGGGCACGCGCGGGGTCGCGGCGGCGATCTGGAGCGCGCCGAGAAAAGCAAGGATCATGGACGCTCAATATAGCCCCGGGGCCGGGGTCAGGAGCGGCCGGCCGGCACCAAGAACGGAGGTTCTGCACCTGACGATACGGACCGGACGAACGAGACGGACAATCCTTTGGGGGAAACGGCGGGGAACGGCGCCAAAGGGCGCGCATGCCCGCTCAGCGCCCGGCCCACCGGCGCCCGGGGCGGGGCCCCGAGTCGTTCAGGCACACCACGCGGTGAAAGCGCGGCCGGGGACCGAAGTGCAGAACGAGGCCGACCTCGAGTCTGGTCGCTCGCAGATAGGCGAACAGCTGCCGTGAGGCGTTGGGGTGAAGGATTTCGGTCGCCTTCGCTTCGACCACGACTCTCTCATCCACCACCATGTCCAGGCGTTGACGACCCAACTCCGCCCCGCGGTAGCTGACCGGGACATAGACCTCTCGCCCCACGCGGTGCCCGCCCGCGAGCAACTCGCGCTCGAGGGCCGCCATGTAGAGGCTCTCCAAAAATCCGTATCCAAGCTCGTCGTACACGGCGTAGAACGCCGTGATGATCGCGCCGGTGAGGTTCGCTTCCCTGAGCTCCGCGGCCATGTCGGACGATGGGCGCTCTACCGGCCACGCCGTCACCCGAATCCCGCAACCCCAAGCATTCTGTCCGTCTCGTCCGGCCCGTCCGTTTCGTCAGGTCCATACTCGTCGTTCTTGATCCCGGCCCGGTGCCGAGGTCCGCTCTGGCGCCCCCCTGGTACCGCGTTCAGTTTCCGGGGCATCCCTTCCCGGTCCCCCGATTCGAGGCCCGTCATGAAGCGCCTTGCCCTCGTCCTCTCCGCCGCGGCCACCCTGGCCGCGCTCGCCGCTCCCGCGCCCGCGCTCGCCCAGGGCGACCTGCACGGCATCGTCCCCGGCCGCGACCCGCACCAGCCCATCGACTCGCTCTACACGGCGCGGATCAAGGAGTACACGACCGAGCCCTTCTTCACCTCGCCGCTCGTGGACTATCTCCCGGCGTCGAAGACCGTGCCCACCCCGATGGCCGTGCTCGGCGACATCGCCGGCGCCAGGGACAACCTCCCCTACTCGTCGCAGGTCTACGAGTACATGCGCAAACTCGCCGCGGCGAGCCCGCGCGTGCGCGTGTGGACCATCGGCCACACCGAGGAAGGGCGCGAGATGATCGCCGTCGGCGTCGCGTCGGAAGCGATCTGGAAGAACATCGACCGGAACAAGGCCAACCTCGCCAAGCTCGCCGACCCGCGCACCATCGGGATGAACGACGCCGTCGCCAAACGGCTCATCCCGCAGACGGTGCCCGTCTACTACATCACCGGCACCATCCACTCGCCCGAGTCCGGCGCGCCCACCGCGCTCATGGAGCTCGCCTACCGGCTGGCCGTGGACGAGAGCCCGTACATCCGGAACATCCGCGACCATCTGATCACGCTCATCACCCCGATCGTCGAGGTCGACGGGCGCGACCGCGAGGTGGACATCGTGCGCTGGCACATGGCCCACCCCAAGGAGACGCCGCTCCCGCTCATCTACTGGGGGCACTACGTGGCGCACGACAACAACCGCGACGCCATGGATGCCTCGCTCGACCTCACGCAGAACGTGCTCAACACCTACGTGTCGTGGAACGCCCAGGTGCTGCACGACCTGCACGAGTCGGTGCCGTACCTGTACGACAACACGATCGGCGACGGCCCCTACAACGCCTGGATCGATCCGCTGCTCGCCAACGAATGGCAGATGATCGGCTGGAACAACGTCCAGGAGATGACGCGCTTCGGCATGCCGGGCGTGTTCGCCCACGGCGACTTCGACACCTGGTCGCCGGGCTACCTGATGTTCATCGCCGCCATGCACAACGGCATCAGCCGGCTGTACGAGACCTTCGGCAACGGGGGCACGGCCGAGACGGTGGAGCGCACGCTGTCGCCGAGCGAGACCGAGAAGACGTGGTACCGGCAGGATCCGCCGTTGCCCCACGTCAAGTGGTCGCTGCGCGACAACAACAACTACGAGGAGACGGGGCTGCTCGTCTCGCTCGAGTACTTCGCCAACAACCGGCAGCTCTTCCTCGAAAATTTCTACACCAAGGCCAAGCGGTCCATCGCCAAGGCCACCACCGAGGGGCCGGCCGCGTACGTGCTGCCGGGCGACGATCCGCGGCTGCAGTCGCAGGCCGATCTGTTGCAGGTGATGCGGCGCCAGCACGTGGAGATCTCGCGCGCCACGGCGCCGTTCACCGTGCAGGTGCCGGTGCCCCGGGCGGAGAACGGAAACGGACGGGGTCGTGGGCGCGGTCGCGGCGCCAACGGCGCCCACGCCCCGCGGCCCGGGTCGGCCGGCGGCACGGCGGTGGCGCCAAAGCCGACGCCCACGGAGCCGCGGACCTTCCCGGCCGGCAGCTACATCATTCGCATGGACCAGCCCTACTCGCGCATCGCCGACGCGCTGCTGGACTACCAGTTCTGGTCGCCCGACGATCCGCAGAAGCACCCGTACGACGATACCGGGTGGACTTTCCCCGAAGGGTTCGGCGTCGAGTGCGTGCGCGTCGTGGACACGACCGTCCTGCACGCACCGATGCAGAAGGTCACGGGTGAGATCGTCGCACCGGGCGGCGTGCACGGGAGCGGGTCCACGTACGCGATCGAGAACAACGCCGATGACAACCTCGTCACGCTGCGGTACGCACTGCGCAACGCCGACTTCCAGGCGGCCGAGGAGCCGTTCGAGGCCGCCGGGCACCACTTCGACCGCGGTTCCTTCATCGTGAGCGGCGTCTCGTCGACCACTCTCGACAGCGCCACGAAGGCGCTCGGCATCGAGGCCTACGCCCTCGCCTCGGCGCCCGAGGTGAAGGCGCATCCGGCGCGGGCCCCGCGCGTGGCCATCCTCCACACCTGGCAGGGCACGCAGACCGAGGGGTGGTGGCGGATCGGCTTCGACAAGACGCACGTCCCCTACGACTACATCAGCACCCAGGTCGTGGCGCGCGATTCGGATCTCAACGCCAAGTACGACGTGATCGTGTTCCCGCCGGCGGGCGGGAGCGGGCAGTCCATCATCGACGGAATGCCCATGTGGCGGAACCCGATGCCGTGGAAGAAGACCGCGCTCACTCCGAACATCGGCGTCATCGACAGCACGAGCGACATCCGACCGGGGCTCGGCTGGGACGGCCTGCAGCATCTCGCGGACTTCGTGAAGCACGGCGGCGTGCTCATCACCTCGGTCAACACGTCGGACTTCGCGGTGCAGTACGGGCTCACCAACGGCGTGAGCAGCAACCGGCCGCGGGGGCAGGAAGTGGTCGGCAGTCTGCTGCGCACGCGGATCGTCGACCCGGCGAGCCCGATCACCTACGGCATCCGCGACAGCCTGGCCGTGTACAGCGACCGTGGCGAGTACTTCACGGTGAGCAACATGCGGGCCGGGCGCGGCGGGGGACGGTTCGGCCGTGGCGGCGAGGGGATGCGCGAGACAGGCCGCGGAACCGCGACCGAGCACGACGCGGTGCAGGGGCGGCCGGCGCTGACGCCGCAGTTCGAGGCCCCGATCCCGCCGCGCGTGGAACCCTGGCAGGCGGCGCCGATCACCGACGAGCAGCTGCGCAACCCGCTCAACATCATTCCGCCCGACCAGCGCCCGCGTGTGGTGCTGCGGTTCTCGGCGCGAAGCGATCTGCTCGCGTCGGGTCTACTGAACGGCGGCAGCGACATCGCCGAGCGGCCGGTGGTCGTGGACGACCCCGTCGGGAAGGGGCACGTCGTGATGTTCGCCAACAACCCGGTGTACCGCGGGGAAACCATCGGGAGCTACCCGCTGGTGTTCAACACCCTCATGAACTGGGACAACCTGAACGCGGGGCGGGTGCTGGATCAGCGGTGAGGCGGTGAGAGGGTGAGACGGCGTGGCGGCAAACCGGGTAGACGAGCCGCCGCGCCGCTCATTTCGATGGTGCCCGCGGCTCCTGGAGATTGAGGCGCCTGCGCACGTCGCGGAAGCGAGGATCGGCATGCAGCGGTTTCGCCGCCGGCCACCGGAGAGTGAACGTGGCCATGGCCGAGTGCACCCGGAGCCCACGATCGAGCCACTTGAAGGCAGTGTCCATATCCCCGAGCGCGCCGTACGCGAATGCAATGAATTCCGGGGCCACGTAGTCCCGGTTCCAATCGCGCTCGATGTCGGCCAGCACAACCCGCGCTTCCGCCTTGTGCCCTCTCACCGCGAGCAACCAGGCGAGCCCCGGGGATCGGTGTCCGAGGCGTGACTCCGAAGCCCGGAACGAACGCTCCGCTTCGTCATAGCGGTGAAGGAAGGCCAGCTCGTACCCCGCGAGATCGTCCAGGTAGGCCAACCCCGGATACAGGCTGTCCGTACGCTGGGAATACGCGTACGCCGCGGCGTACCGCCCGTCGTCGATCAACTCCAACTGCATGACGAAGAGCTGAATCGGGTTGAGCGGATCGAGAGCCAGCGCGCGTTGTTGTACGGCCAGTGCCGAGTCGACGCGACCGTGCACCAACAGGTCATAGCCTTGATTGAGCTTCGCCAATGCGTCGCCAGGGTTGAGGGCGAGCGCGCGCGCAACGTCGGCACGCTCACGGGGCCAATCCCACATGTACTGCCCCGCGATGCTCGCGTCGAGCGACCAGGCGTCGGAATTGGTGCTGTCCGTGGCCAGTACCTTACGTACCTCGACTTCGGCTTGTGGGATGACCTCGATCGGAGGCCGATAGCCGTCGGCTTCTTCCAGCAACAGGAGCGCCTTTCCCAGATGGGCTTCGGCATCGGATGGATCCTTGGCGAGCACCTGGTCGAACAGATCGATCGCACGTCGGAGATCGACGGTCGTCAGGGAACTCGAGAGGTACCGCGCCTCCATCACCGTGTCGTGCAGCGCCGGATCGCCGGTCGTCACGGCCAGCGCCGACTGCTCACGCAGGCGGACGCGGAGCGCCCCGACGATGGAATCGATGATGGCTCGTTGGACGGAAAAGATGTCCTTCGTCTGCCGGTCCTCGGTGAGCGACGCGAGGAGAGTGCCGTCCGAGGCATTGATGAGGTCGGCGGAGACGTGGAGTCGGTCACCGAGCTTGCTCACCCGTCCCTCGAGCACCGCGTCCACGTGCAGCGTGGCGCGAACCCGCTGCGGCGTCGCGTGCTGCGCACCGAGGGCGTCCGACGAGGTCGGCGCTGCCACGCGAACGCCGGCGTTGAGCAGCGCCGTTCGAATGTCGTCGGTCATGCCTTCGGCGAAATACTGCTGCGTCGAATCGCCGCTGGAGTTCACGAACGGCAGCACGGCCAGGGAACGGGGCGGGCCCGGGGCAGCCGGCGCGTGGCGGAATCGCCGCCACGCGAAGACTGCACCGGCGGCGACGATCACTACGGCGACGCCGATCCACGCCCAGCGGCCGATATCGCGGGTCGGCGCCGTCGCCGCGTGGCCCGTGCGTGTCGGCTCGCTGCCGCCGCTCGGCGTCGTCACGAGGTCGAGCGCACGAACCACTTC
>JBJKPA010000417.1:0-3526 GCA_046706905.1 Gemmatimonadaceae bacterium | reverse complement strand
CCACGGTCGCCGCGGCGCGTCCCTACGACGCGGACTACCTCTTTCCGCTCTACCGCGGGTTCAACACGAACGCCAAGGGCGTCATCGCGTTCACCGGCAACACCGGCGTGAGCGGCGTCGTCCGCGGACGCGTCACGCTCTACGACCACAACGGCAGCTTCCTGCTCCTCGACGACCTTCGGTATGCCGATGACCCGGCGCTCGGCGTGTGCGCCGACATCCTCGGCCTGCTCGCCGACGACAACGTCGTGGTGGCTGATAACTCCATCAACACCCCGCAGGACATCAAGACGGGATCCGGCACCCTCTACAAGTCACTCGACGACACGCAGGACATGTATGTGCAGGCCGTGATCATGGCGCTCAACACGTCGTTCACGGTGGAGAACTACAGCAGCGGACCGTACAACGCGCTCAGCTGCCAGGGCAGCACCGACGGCCGCGGCTGCCTCTACGTCACGGGAGGGCTCATTCAGGCGAACCGCGGCCCGGTGGGGTTGAGCAGCGGGCAGGGATACGTCAAACGGTATTCGTACGATCGTTGCGCGGCGCTGCACCCGCCGCCGTACTTCCCGACCACCGGGCGGTTCACCGACAATCGGTACTTCGAGCTCAATCCGGTGGGCTTCAACGTCGTCAACCTGTTCAAGGCCCTCTCGCCGGGATCGTGATCGCCCGGTGGTCCGACGACCCGAGCGCCCGCGACCCCCGGTCGCGGGCGCTCGTCTTTGCCATTCCCCAAGGGGATTTTCGCGCGCTCTTTACACATTGCGGACACTCCAGACGGTACCATTCCGGGACGAGCGGTGTCTAACTGTTCGTCAACCGAAGCTCGAACAGTGCCACTCTCCATGACCGGAAGTGTCCCATGATCGAATCCTCTCGCATGCTCTCCCTCGCCGAGGACGACGAGTTGCTCGCGTCCCTCGACGCGCCCCGGTCCGCCATGCCGCACGCGGCGCCCGCTGACGAGCAGGTGGAACGGATCGCGCACGCCGTTGTCGATCTGTTGCGCGCCGAGCGCCAGCGCGCACGGATCGTCGTACGTTCCGAACGCCGTCTCCTGTTCCTCCGCCAGGACGAGATCGATTGGGTCGAGGCCGCCGGCAACTACGTGCGCCTCCACGTCCGCGGAGAAACCCACGTGCTGCGCCAGAGCATGAAGAACATGGAGGCGCGGCTTGAGGACGGTCTGTTCGTCCGCATTCATCGATCGGCGATCGTGAACGTCGAACGGATCCGCGAGCTGCAGCCCTGGTTGCACGGGGAGTACGTCGTGATCCTCGCCGACGGCACCCGTCTCTCCGCCAGCCGCGTATTCAGCGACCGGCTCGACGCGCTGATCGCCTAGCCGCCGCGCTCGAGCTCGAACGCCAGCGCGTCGGCGAGAAGCGGAAACCGGAACTGGAAGCCCAACTCGCCGAGTCGGCGCGGCAGTACGCGCTGACTGGCGAGGATGGTGCCCCGCGCCATCTCCCCGTAGAGCAGCGCCAGCGCCGCCGCCGGCACCGGGACCAGCGCCGGCCGGCGCAGTACGCGTCCCAGGACCTGCGCGAACTCGGCGTTCCGCACGGGGTGCGGAGCCACGACGTTCACCGGTCCCGAGACTTCCGGTGCGCTGAGCAGGAAGGTCACCACGCGCACGAAGTCCTCGCGGGCGATCCAGCTCATCCACTGCCGTCCCGTTCCCAGCGTGCCCCCCATGCCGAGCAGAAACGCGGGCAGCATGCGCGCCAGCGCGCCTCCCTCTTGGGCCAGAACCACGCCCGTGCGGAGCTGCACCACACGGGCCCCCGCGTCGCGGGCCGGGTCGGTCGCCCGCTCCCATTCCAGGGCGACCCCGGCCAGGAAGTCCTTCCCAGTCCCGCTTCCCTCGTTCAGCACCTCGTCGCCGCGATCGCCGTAGATCCCGACCGCCGAGGCCGATAGCAACAGCAGGCCCGGCCGCCGGGCGGCCGCGATCGCACGCGCGATGGTTTCCGTGCCGCGTACGCGGCTCTCCCGGATGCGGCGCTTCCGCTCCGGTGTCCAACGGTGGGCGATCGGCTCCGCAGCCAGGTGGATTACCGCGTCCATCTGGCCCAGAACCGCCGGATCGAGCACTTCGCGTTCCGGATCCCAGGGGATGGCCTCCGGGGAACCGGCCGTCTCGCTTCGTACCAGCGGGCGCACGGTGTGCCCGGCGGCCCTGAGCCGAGCGCTCAGGGCCCGTCCGAGTAGCCCGGAAGTGCCCGAGATGGCTATTCGCATCGGTAGTGAAAGATGCATATTCGGGGCCCCTGGGCGCAGGCGGCAATGCCGAGCCCGCAGAACGGACCGTTGGGGCCGAAAATAGTTGATGGATCAATCAATCGTCCATCGGTGTATGCTCCCAAGCCCGGTCCGCGTGGCCGGGCACCCCCTTCGGGGTTCGACCTCACCTCCCGCCCGCCGATGGCATGATTGCCCCCCTTGCTCTCATTGCGTTGATGTCGCTCGCCGTCCCTCCGGACACCAGTCCGCCGCCGGCGGTGGTCATTCCCGCTGTGCCGCTTACGGTGCAACCGCCGGCCGATACGGAGCACGGTCACCGGCGCGTCATGGCCGTGGAGCACAGCGACGCGTACTACACGCGCCTCACCATCCATCGCGACCTGAGCTACGCGATCTACCCGTTGTACGCGCTGCAGTACGTGTGCGGCCGAGAGCTCTGGGCCAAGAGCCGGGATGCGCCGACCTGGGCCAAGACGGGGCATCGTGTGGGGGCGACCTTGCTCGTCGGCGTGTTCGGGGTGAACACGGTGACCGGGCTGTGGAACCTGTGGGACGATCGCAACAATCCGGACGGTCGCGTGCTGCGCACGGTACACGCAGTGACGATGCTGGCCGCCGATGCCGCGTTCACCTATGCAGGCGGCACGCTGGCCACGCAGGCACAGAACAGCCTGGCCAAGCGCCGTGAGCACGTGGTGATCACGATCTCGGCGATGGGTCTCACGACCGTGAGCGCGCTCATGATGACGTTCTTCAACCACTGACCGACGCCAGACGCCATGACCGAAATCCATCCGGATTCTCCAGGGCCCTGCGCCGAATGCCTGAGCCGGCGCCAGTTCCTCACGCGCTCGGCGCTGGTCGCGGCCACGGCGGCCGTGGCCGCCGCCTGTGGCAACGGGCAGATCGGACCGACCGCCGCCAACGTGCCCAGCACCAACGGGAGCGGGACCGGCAACAACGGAACGCATCTCGCGGTCATCACCGTCGGCAAGTATGCGGCGCTCGCGAACACGGGGAGCCTCGTGCAGGTCAACAGCTACATCGCCGTGAAGCGTACGGGGACGGCGACCTTCTCGGCTTTCTCGATGGTCTGCACGCATCAGGGTTGTCTCACGCAACTCAGCAACAACGCCTTTTACTGCCCGTGCCACGGGGCGTCGTTCAACAGCAACGGGCAGGTCACGCGCGGCCCGGCGTCACGGCCGCTCCAGCAGTACGCGACGTCGTACGACCCGACCACCGACCAACTCGCGATCGGATGAGGCGGGGT
>JBJKPA010000416.1:0-4842 GCA_046706905.1 Gemmatimonadaceae bacterium | reverse complement strand
GTGGCCAGGTTGTGGCCGAACGGCTTCTCGATCACCACCCGGCGCCAGGGCCGTTCGGCGGCGCCGCTCGATTTGGGCGCGAGCCCGCTCTCCGAGAGATGGCGGACGATCGCCTCGAACACGCTGGGCGGCACAGCGAGGTAGAACAGCCGGTTGCGCGCCGCCTCCGGCCGCGGCTCTTCCAGCGCGGAGAGCCGGTCGCCGATTGCCCGGTACGTCTGCGCGTCGGCGAAGTCGCCCGACACGTAGTGCAGCTTGGGCCCGAGCCGCGCCCACACGGCGTCGTCCACGCCCTCCAGCTCGTCGGACTTCCCCAGCTCGTCGCGCACGAGCTTGCGGAACGCGTCGTCGTCGTACGAATCGCGCCCCACGCCGAGCAGCTCGAAGGTGTCGGGGAGGAGCCCGTCGTTGCAGAGCTGGTAGATCGCGGGCATCAGCTTGCGGCGCGACAGGTCGCCGCTCGCTCCGAGCACGACCATCGTGCACGGGTCGGCGATGCGCCGCTCGGCACCGATCGAGCGCAGGACCTGGCTGGGGCGCGCGGCCACCCGGCGGGTGGGTGTGGTCATTCGGCTTTCACCGCGTGCCCGCCGAACTCGTTGCGCAACGCCGCGATCACCTTGGCCGAGAAGCTGTCCTCCTGGCGCGAGCGGAAGCGGGTGAGCAGCGAGAGCGTGATCACCGGCGCCGGCACGTCGAGGTCGATCGCCTCGTTCACCGTCCACCGCCCCTCGCCGGAATCGGCCACCCATCCCTTGATCGCCGACAGCGACGCATCCCGGGAGAACGCGCGCATCGCCAACTCGTTGAGCCACGAGCGCACGACGCTGGCGTGCTGCCACACCGACGCGATCTGCTCGAGGTCGAGCTTGGGGAAGGTCTTCGACGCGTGCAGCACCTCGTACCCCTCGGCGTACGCCTGGAGCAGGCCGTACTCGATGCCGTTGTGCACCATCTTCACGTAGTGACCGGCGCCGGCCGGGCCGACGTGGGCGAACCCCTGGGGCGGGGCGAGCGTCTTGAAGATCGGCTCGCAACGCGTCACGGCGGCGCTCGAGCCGCCGACCATCAGGCAGTAGCCGTTCTCCAGCCCCCAGATGCCGCCGCTCGTGCCGGCGTCGATGAACTCGATGCCGCGCTCGGCCAGCGAGGCGGCACGGCGCATCGAGTCGTGGAAGTTCGAGTTGCCGCCGTCGATGATGACGTCGCCCTTCTCGAGGTGCGGGACGAGGGCCTGAATCGTCTCGTCCACCGGCGCGCCGGCGGGGACCATGATCCACACCGCGCGCGGGGCCTTGAGCTGCGCGCAGAGGTCGGCCAGGTCCGTGGCCGGGTCGGCGCCGAGCTTGGCCGACTTCTGCACCGCGTCGGCGCTCCGGTCGTACACGACCACCGAGTGCCGGTCGCGCAGCAGCCGCTCCACCATGTTGCCGCCCATGCGGCCCAATCCGATCATTGCCAGTTGCATGTCATCCGATTCCGAAAAAGAGGAAAGAGTTGCGAATCGTCAGGAGGCGAGCAGCACCGCACGGGCCGGGGCGCCATCCAGCCCCACGAGGCGCAGCGGCAGGCAGCGCAGCTCGTACACGCCCGGCGGCGGCTCGCGCAGGTCCAGCCCCTCGACGATCACGACGCCGCGCCCCAGCAGGGTGCGGTGCGTCTGGTGATGGCCCGAATGGAACTGCTCCACCGAGAGATAGTCCACGCCGACCAGCCGCACGTTGTTCTCCACGAGGTACTCCGCGGCGTCGGGCGCCACGTAGGTGAAATCCCGGTGGAACTGTCCGTCGCCGATGAACGAGGAATTACGCGTGCGGATCAGCACCCGCGAGGCGTGGGTCAGGTCGTGCGGCCGCAGCAGGTCGGCGGTGACGGCCATGACGTCGGGCTCCATCGCGATGAGCAGCGCCGGACCCATGAGGGCGTCGAGGGGGAGGGTGTCCGCGCCGGCACCGTCGTCGAAGAAATGCCGCGGGGCGTCCACGTGGGTGCAGGTGTGCGAGCCCATCGCGATGTCGGACACGTTGGCGCTCGCCCCGCGCGCGATGGCCTGCTGGAGGGCGATCCGGATTTCCGGATTGCCCGGGTACACCACGCCCCCCGATTCGATGGGCGTCGAGATGTCGTAGATGCGTCGCATGTCACTCCGTCGGTTCGGACCAGTCCATCAGGGCGTCGCTCACCGCGTACCCGCCGTTCTCCCGTACTGACCTCGCGATCGCCCGCCGCGTCTCATCCTGCAGCGACTGGAGCGCCTCGCGCGCCGCGCGGAACCGCCGCCCCGCGTCCACCACGGAAAGATCGCACAGATCCACCTCGTGCGCGCACGCGCCGATCCCGCGCTCGGCGATCAACTGCTGCGTGCGGGCCAGCACGGCGGCGGTGGCGAACAGTTCCACCGCCATGTTGGCCAACCGCTCCAACTCCTGCTGCCGCTCGGCGATCTGCTCCCCGTACACGCGGAGCAGCCGCTCCGCCGCCTCGGCCAGCTGGCCGACGTGCCGCTCGAAATATTTCCGATGTCCCTCGATGCGCGGGTGCAGGGTCGCGTCCAGCGTCCCCGTGCCTTCGAGACGGCTCCGCAGGCGAGACGCCGCGAATCCGCTCACCAGCCCGAGGTTCCGCAGCGGATGCTTGAGCGCCCCCGCGACCCGGCGCAGCCGGCCGGCCGGGCCCTGCAGTCCGTTCAATGCAATGAATAACCGCAGGATCTCGTTTGTTCCCTCGAAGATCCGGTTCACGCGCGCGTCGCGCAGCCGCCGCTCGTAGGGATATGGCTTCACGTATCCCCGGCCGCCCGCCACCTGGACCAGCTCGTCGGCGGCCCGCCAGAGCATCTCGCTCGCGAACACCTTGCAGCACGCCGCCTCCAGCGCATCGTCGCGGTCGGGGTGTCCCGCCACCGCGGCCAGCACGCCGAGCATCGCGTCGGCGGCGTACACGTCGGCCGCGACCCGCGCCAGCTTCCGCTGCGTGATCTCGAAATCGGCGATGGGCCGGCCGAACTGCACGCGCTCATCCGCGAACGCCGTCATCTCGGCCAGGATCTGCTTGGTGGCCGCCGTCGAGCCGGCGGCCAGCGTCAGCCGGCCGCCGTTCAGCACGTGCACGGCGACCGCGAAGCCCCGCCCCACCGTGCCCAGCACGTGGTCGCCGGGCACATGGATGTTCTCGTACAGCAGCTCGGCCTGCGTCGAGCCGCGGATGCCGAGTTTGCGCACCGTGCCGAGGACCTTGAATCCGGGCATGTCGGAGCGGAGGATGAACGCCGTGGGACGCTCCACGATCGCGCCCCGCCGCTCGGTCGGCGTCTGCGCGAAGGTCACGATCACCCCCGCCCGGTGGCCGTTCCCGATCCAGTGCTTGTGGCCGTTCAGGATCCATCCGCCGTCGCTCGCGCGCTCGGCACGCGAGCGTACGTGTTGGGCGTCGGACCCGATCTCCGGCTCGGTGAGCGCGTAGGCGGCGAGCGTCTCGCCCCGCGCGAGCGGCGGCAGATAGCGCGCCTTCTGCTCCGGGGTGCCGTACAGCACGATCGCCTTGGCCCCCAGGCCGCAGTGCACGCCGACGAGCACCGCCAGGCTGGCGTCCACGCGGGCCAGCTCGCCGAACACCCGCGCGTAGCCGGCGGGCGAGAGCCCGGCGCCGCCGTACTCGGCGGGGATCGTGAGCCCCAGAAACCCGCTGCCGGCCAGCGCCGCGATCACCGGCTCGGGAATCGTCTCCTGCTCGTCGAACGCCGCGGAATCGACCAGGTCGCGCTCGATCTCGCGCAGCCGGGCGAGCAGGACGCCCACGCGGCGCGCCTCGTCCGCGTCCCGCCGGACCAGCGGGGCGGGGTAGGGGAAGAGTAGCGAATCGTGGACGGCGCCATTGAAGATCCCGCGGATGAAGGACGGCTGGGTGGGAGCCATCCCTAGAGTTCGCGGGGCAAGTGTTTGCCGTCAAGCATGGCGCCCGCAAATTCGCCCCTGCCGTTACGCTGTAAGCCTTTGGTAAGACGGGGCGGGGCGGCTGGCTGGCGCCGCCCGGGGGCGTTTCATTAGACCTACCATGTCCCACCCCCGTCCGTCCCGGCTCGTCGGCACCGTGGTGATCCTCGGGCTCGCGCTCGTGGTCACGGCCGTGCTCGTCTATGAGGCGCAGCTCGCGGCGCGGGGGCACCGACTCACCGCCGAGCGCACGCTGCGCGACTACGCGTCGTTCGCGGACTGGCAGTTCAAGCAGCAGACCAAGAACGAGCTGCTCACGACGATGATCTCGTCGCTGATGTGGGGGGCGATGCGGGTGGATCCGGCGCACCTGCCGCAATCGCTGATCTCCCCGGAGTCGGTGCAGTACCTGGCGCGCGAATACGCCGGCTGGTGGTGCAAGTGCCTGGACAGCACGAGCTACTACTTCCGCATCGACTGGCCCGACGGCCCGATGATGACGACCAGGACGTCTGCCACCGCCGAGGACCTGCGCTGGGCGAGCGACACGATCCGGGCGTACGTCCGGCAGATGGCCCCGCTCACCGGCCTGCTCCCCAAGGCCTACGGGTCGACCGACGTGAGCCCCCAGCCGCAGTCCGAGCTGCGCGTGATCCTCACCAACGACTCGTACGTCATGATCCTCGGCGAACGGGCGGGAGGGCCGCGGCTGCTCGTCTTCCTGGTGTCGCGGGACGAGAAGGGCAAGCCCGTGGTGATCTACGGCTACGAGACGCCCCCGCGCGTCTTCATGCGCACGGCGTTCGACTCCATCTACCACCGGTCGGAGCTGCTGCCGCCGTCGCTCGTCGGCACCACGCCGGTGGACTCGGTCCTCTCCCTGGCGATCAGCGACCTCCACGGCAATCCG
>JBJKPA010000415.1:0-6053 GCA_046706905.1 Gemmatimonadaceae bacterium | reverse complement strand
CCAGATGGCGACGGTTCCGCCGGCTGCTGAGCGAACGCGTCGCGCGCCGCCGCCCGATACCGCGGCCTCGCCGGGTGCCGCCGCTTCCTCCGCGCCCGCTCCCCGGGACGCGAACGCCGCTGCCTCGGTGATCGACTCGAGCGATCGCGCCGGCATCCAGCGCGCGCTGAACGAGATCCGCGGCCACATGCAGGCCGCCGGGCGCGCCGTGGCCGGCGGCCGCATCCAGCAGGGGACGATGGACATGCGGCAGGCGCAGGCCGAGATGCAGACGCTGCGCGACATCATGCCCAACGAGCAGATGCCCGCCGCGGTCGTGCAGCGGCTGCGTCAGATGGGCCAGCAGGCCATGGACGCCTGCTACAACACCGCCGGCGGCAACGCGATGGCGACCGAGCGGTGCCGCCAGTTCCAGATGCGCATGCAGCGGGCCGCGCGCGCCGGCCGCGGCGGTCGGCCGCTCTAGGCGCGCGCCGCGATCACCGGTAGAGCAGCCACAAAATGATCGCCATCTCGATCGTCGCGGCGACGAACCCGAAGATCAGGTACGGCTTGAGTCCGCGGGACTTCGGGCGTTCGGGCATCCCGTAAGATATATTGGCGGCGTGATCTCGCTCTCGGTTCCCCGCAAGGCGCTCCTCGGGTTCGGCGCGGCGCTGCTCATCCTGGCGGTGATCGGGGCGGAGTCGTACCTCGGGTTGCGCGCCTCGAGGGCGGCCTCGGTGAAGGTCCGCCAGACGTACGACGCGATCGAGACGCTCGGCGAGCTGGAGGGCGACGTCTTCGACGCCGAGTCGGCGGTGCGCGGACTCCTGCTCACCGACCGGGTCGAATTCCGCGGTCCGCACCGCGAGGCGGTGCACCGCGTGACGAACGACCTGTCGGGCCTCTCGCGCATCGAGCCCGACAATCCGGCCCAGGCGGCCCGGGCGTCGATCCTCGCCGACTCCGTGCGGCGCAAACTGGCGTTCCTCGCCGGCGTGCTGGCGGCCTACGACGCGGGATACCGGACGGCGGCGCGCGATACCGTGGCCGGCGGCGCCGGCGCCCGGCTCAGCGCCTCGATCCGCGCCCAGGTCTCGCGCATGATGCGCGCCGAGCGCGCGCTGCTCGATCAGCGGCTGGAAGACGAGCGCGCCGAGCAGCAGCTGGCCACGACGGTCGTCCTGTTCGGATTCATCGTCGCCTGTGCCGTGGCCGCCCTGGCGGTGATCACGATCGGGCGCGACGAGCGCGACCGTGAGCGGCTGGACGCCGAGCTGGTGTACGCGCTGGACCGCGCCCGCCACGCCAGCGCGGCGAAGAGCGACTTCCTGGCCCGCATGAGCCATGAGCTCCGCACGCCGCTCAACTCGGTGATCGGCTTCGCCAACGTCGTCCTCAAGGCCGGCCGCGACACACTCGATCCGCAGCTCCGCGCCTACGTCGAGCGGATCCGCGCCAACGGCACGCACCTGCTCGAGATCATCAACGACATCCTCGACCTGTCCAAGGTCGAGTCGGGGCGCATGGACCTCGCGCTCGCGACCGTGGATCCGGCGCGGCTCGTGCGCGACACGGTGGACCAGTTCGCGGCCCGCGGCGGCGAGACCCCGCCGATCGAGGTCGAGCTGCCGGCCCACGTCGAGCCGTTGCGCACCGATCCCGACAAGCTGCGCCAGGTGCTGCTCAACCTCGTCTCCAACGCCGCCAAGTTCACCCAGGGCGGACGCGTCGTCGTGCGCGGGGTGACCGACCCCGCCAGCGGCGCGCTGCAGCGCCTCGACGTCGTGGACACCGGCGTGGGCATCCCGGCCGACCGGCTGGAGAGCATCTTCGAGGCGTTCGAGCAGGCCGACAACTCCGTGCAGCGGCGGTTCGGCGGCACCGGGCTCGGCCTCGCCATCGCCCGCTCGATGTGCGAGCGGCTGGGCTATCGGCTCAGCGTCGTCAGCGCGGTGGACGTCGGCTCCACGTTCAGCATCCTGATCGCCCCCGACGCGGCGCCGCCCATCGAGCACGTGCCGCCCGGCCCCGCCGGCGCCGTGCGGCGCCCGCGTCCCACGCCGCGCGCCCCGATGCGCGCCGTGAACGTGGACGCCCCGCTCGTGCTCGTGATCGACGATAGCGACGACTCGCGCCTCCTGCTCACGCAGATCATCCAGGAGAGCGGGTGCCGCGTGCTCACCGCGCCGTCCGGCGAGGACGGCATCTCGATCGCCCTCGATCGGCGGCCCGACCTCATCGTGCTCGACCTCCTGATGCCCGAGATGAGCGGGTTCGAGACGCTGCAGCGCATCAAGGCCCACCCGTCGGTGGCCCAGACGCCGGTGATCGTGGTCAGCGTCGTGGCCGCCGAATACCAGGGACGCCTGGCCGGCGCGGTGGACGTGCTCAACAAGCCGATCGACCGCGACACGCTGGGCGACGCGATCGACCGCGCGCTCAACGCCTCGCCCGCCCGCGTGCTCATCGTCGAGGACTCCGACGACGCGCGCCGCGTGATCGAGGCCCACCTGAGCGGCTTTCCCCGTCTCCAGGTCGCGGCCGCGGCCACCGCCCTGGACGCCCTCGCCACGCTGCAGTCGTTTCACGCCGACCTCATCCTGCTCGACGTCGTCCTGCCGGGCATGGACGGCGTGGAGTTCCTGCGCCGCATCCGCCGCATCGAGCGCTACCGCGAGACGCCCGTCGTGGTGATCACCGCCAAGACGCTCACCGCCGACGAGCAGAAGGTCCTGGAGCGCGACACGATCACCGTGCTCGCCAAGGGCGCCGCGCTCGGCGCCGACCTGGCGCGCGTGCTGCGCGGCACGCTGCGTCAGATCCGCACCCGCGCCGAGGGATGAGATGACGCGCCGCCCACTCGTCCTGCTGGTGCTGCTCCCGGCCTTCCTCGCCGCCTGCGGCACGAACGACACCAGCGGGCTGCCCACCGTGCCCACGCTCGACGAGCAGAGCGCCGGCACCTTCGCCGCGGTCACCGTCGGCCGCGACCACACCTGCGCGCTCGACCGCTCCGGCCACCCGTACTGTTGGGGCTCCGACGCCGACGGGCAGCTCGGCCATCCGCCGTCGGCGATGTGCGACACCGGGTCGCGCGGCGGATGCTCCCTGTCCGCCGAGCCCGTCACCACCTCCCTCGTGTTCGAGCAGATCAGCGCCGGCGCGCGGCACACCTGCGCGATCACCGCCGCCGGCGCCGCCTATTGCTGGGGCTACGCCGGGGACGGCGCGCTGGGCAACACGCCCACCATGTCGGCGCCCGGCAGTCCCGCGCTCACGCCGCAGCCGGTGTCCGGCGGCCTCACCTTCGCCTGGATCTCTGCCGGCTACTCGCACACCTGCGGCGTGACGGCCGACGGCACCGCCTACTGCTGGGGACGCAACGACCGCGGCCAGCTCGGCACCGGCGACACGCTCACCCGGGGCACGCCCACTCCCGTCGCCACCACGCTGCACTTCACCGAGATCTCCGCCGGCCAGCAGCGCACCTGCGGCATCACCGTCTCCAACGGCGTGTACTGCTGGGGCAACATCTGGCTGTACCGGCAGCACGGATTCGAGTACAGCCGCCTCCAGTCCACGCCCGAAGCGGTCCCCGGCGCGATGCCGTTCGCGGACCTGAGCGTGGGCACCTTCACCACCTGCGGCGTGGCCGATCAGGCGGCGTACTGCTGGGAGGGGAATCCGCACGGCGAGATGGGGAACGGCACCACCGACGGCAGCATCACACCGGCGCTGGTGAGCGGCGACCTGGCCTTCACCGAGATTTCGGCGGGCATCATCCAGACCTGCGGCGTGACCGTGGACGGCGAGGCCTACTGCTGGGGGAACGACAGCTTCGGCCAACTCGGCGTCTCGCCCTCCACGCTCTCGTCGCGTTGCGCGGGCGCGACGCTGGCCTGCAGCGAGGTGCCCATACGGGTCATTGGATGGCGGCACTTCGTGTCGGTCGAGACCGGGCTGGGGAACCATACCTGTGGGGTAACCACCGACGCCAACATCTATTGTTGGGGGTTGGGGCAGTCGGGGCAGCTGGGGTACGGGGGCCTGGTGAGCGCCACCTCGCAGCCGCTGCGCGTCGCTATCGCGTTGCCGTGAATAGTGTTATCCCTTTGTAACGCAGATCACATCCGAAGCCGGTTGCGTCACCCTATTAGGACCCGCAGATTGGACAGGAGGCCGGTGCCGTCCGCATTCGGCCTGACGGTTTACGGGCGGCGCCGAAGTCGGTTCCGCGCAGTGGAGAGACACCCGAGATGCATTGGCTTGAAGGCGCGGTAGCGCGCGCAGGTTTGGCTGGAGCGTCCTCGCTTTCGATCCCCGGCGATGTGGGGAACGTGGAAGCGTGGGACATCGCGGCGCGCACCCTCGGCCTCTCGCCCAGCGACCTCGCCGCGCGCATCGCCTCGCAGTTCGGGCTGCACGTCGCCGAATTCGAGCGCACCGATCCCCGCGCGCTCGCCCTCCTGCCGGAGCGCCTCGCCCGCCGGTACCACGTCTTCCCCCTGCGGGAGGACGACCGCCACCTCTACGTGGCGACGGCGGATCCCACCGACATCGAAGTCGAGCACGCGATCGGATTCGCCTCCGGGCGGCGTCCCGTGTTCGAGCTCGCGCCGCCCAACCTGATCGAGGACGCGCTCCTCTCCGGGTACTCCGCCGACCGCATGGTGGAGAACCTGCTCACCACCGTGGACTCGCAGATCGCCGACGCGGTGCGCGTCGTGGACGAGCTGGAGCCCGAGGCGGTGGATCTGTCGGAGGTCGAGACCGGCCCGGTCGTCAAGCTCACCAACCTCATCCTGCGCGACGCGGTGATGCACGGCGTGAGCGACGTGCACATCGAGCCGGGCCCCAAGGGCGGCTCGGTACGCTTCCGCATCGACGGCGTGATGCGCCAGCACATGCACCTGCCGATGGCGGCGCTCAACCGCGTCGTGTCGCGCATCAAGGTGCTGGCCAGGATGGACATCGCCAACCGCCTCGTGGCGCAGGACGGGCGGGCCAAGGTGTCCATCGAGGGCCGGAGCTACGATCTGCGCATCTCCACCGTTCCCACGCGCGACGCCGAGAAGGCGGTGATCCGCGTGCTGCGGCCGGAGAGCGCGCGCAAGCTCGAGGAGGTGGGCATCACGCCGCGCGAGCTGGCGCGGCTGCGCCAGCTCCTCGCCTGCCGCGACGGCATCGTGATCGTGACCGGGCCCACGGGCTCCGGCAAGACGACCACGCTCTACTCGGCGATCAAGGAGATCGCCACCGGGCACGTCAACATCATGACGGTCGAGGACCCGATCGAGTACGAGCTGCCGGGCATCACGCAGATCCAGGTCGAGACCAAGCGCGGCGTCACGTTCGCCAATTCGCTGCGCGCCATCCTGCGCCAGGACCCCGACGTCATCTTCGTCGGCGAGATTCGAGATCTCGAAACGGCCGAAGTGGCCGCGCAGGCGGCCATGACGGGCCACCTCGTGCTCGCCACGCTGCACACCAACGACTCGATGAGCGCGGTCACGCGCCTCGCCGACCTCGGCCTCGACCGCCAGACGATCGCGACCTGTCTGCGCGGCTGTCTGGCCCAGCGCCTCGTGCGCCGCGTCTGCCCCGACTGCGCGCAGCCCCTGCTCGGCTCGCTCACCGAGGAGGAGGAGCGGCTGGCGGCGCAGTTCGGCGTGCTCCCGCTGTCGCGCGCCGCCGGGTGCAAGCGGTGCGGCAACACCGGCTACCGCGGCCGCCTGCCGCTGATCGAGGTCGCGATCGTCACGCCGAGCATCGCCGACATGATCGCGACCGGCGCCACCGCCCAGCAGCTCCAGCGCGCGGCGATCGCCGCCGGCATGGCGCCGCTGCGCGACGTGGCCGTGGCGCGCGTGCGGCGCGGCGAGACCACGCTGCAGGAGATCGAGCGCGTGCTGGGCGACCAGCTCGAGGAGGAGCCGCAGGAGACGGGCACGCCGAGCATCCTGGTGCTGAATCCCGATCCGGCGTGGCGCCGCATGGCGCGCGCCCTGCTCGAGGGCGGCGGCTTCCGCGTGGCCGAGGCGCCCGACGCCGAGACGGCGGCGCCTGTC
>JBJKPA010000414.1:0-2591 GCA_046706905.1 Gemmatimonadaceae bacterium | reverse complement strand
GCGGCGTCCACATGCAGAGCACGTCGGCATCGCTCGGCGCCACCAACGTGCGCCTCGAGGGACTGCCGGGACGCTACACGCTCGTCCTCGAAGACGGCCTCCCGCTCTACGGCGCGCAGGCCAGCGGGTTCAGCCTGGTCGAGCAGCCGCCCCTCGACCTCAAGCAGGCCGAGGTCATCAAGGGCGCCGCGTCGTCGCTGTACGGGCCGTCCGCGCTGGGCGGCGTGGTGGACCTCATCTCCCGCCAGCCGCCCGACACCTCGCAGGTGCTGCTGAACGGCACGTCGCAGGGCGGCACCGACCTCATGGCCTTCGACGCGCGACAGCTCGACGCGCACTTCGGGCTCACCACGCTCGTCGGCGCCCACCGCCAGCTCTCCGCCGATCCCGATCGCGACGGCTTCACCGATCTGCCCGGCGTGCGCCGCATCGAGGTGCGCCCACGCCTCTTCTACCACGACGGCGCCGGCCGGTCGTTCATGTTCACCGCCGGCGCCATGACCGAGCGCCGCTCCGGCGGTGCACTCCCCGGCCGCACGCTGCTCACGCCGGGCGTCGGACTCGACAGCCTGTCCACCGATCACTTCGACGCCGGCGCAATCGGCACCGATCGGATCTCCGACGCGCTCTCCGTCGCCTTTCGCGGTTCGGCCAACACCCAGTCGCGCGACCGCGTCGTGAACGGCGCCTTCGAGCACGAGCGGCAGAGCACCGTGTACGGCGAGCTGTCGGCCACCCTCACCGCGCCGCGCCAGGCGCTCATCGCCGGCGTCGCCTGGGAAGCCGACCGATACGACAACCGCCAGAACGCGTGGGCCAACGAGGCGTGGAACACGCCGTCGGTGTTCGTCCAGCATTCGTACGAGCCCACGTCCTGGTTCAGCTCCACCCTCGACGGCCGCTGCGACGCCTCCAGCGCGTACGGCACCATCTGCACGCCGCGGGCATCGCTGCTCTTCAAGCCGGTCCACGCGATCGCCGTGCGCGCCTCCCTCGGCGCCGGCTGGTCCGCGCCCGCGACGCTCAACGATCAGACCGAGGCTACCGGCCTCACCTACATCCGGCCCGGCCCCGCGCTGCACGCCGAGCGCGCGCAGTCGGCGTCGCTCGACGTGACCGCCTCGCACGGCCCCTTCCAGGTGAACGCCACCCTGTTCAGCGACGTCGTGCGCGATCCCGTGGGGCTCCGCCCGCTCGCCGTGCCGGGCCAGTATGCCGGTGCGTACGCCGAGCTGGTGAACGCCGCCGGCGACCTGCGCACCCACGGCGGCGAGCTGTTCGCCGTGTACGATCGGGAGCCGTGGGTCGTGACCGCGTACTACTCGGCCACCCGCAGCCGCGAGATCTCGCCGGCCACGGGGCAGCTCCGCGAGGCGCCCTTCGTGCCCCGCGAGCAGGCCGGCATCGACTGGGCGCTCGAGGACGACGACGACGGCCGCTACCTCGCCACCGAGATCTTCTACACCGGCCGCCAGGCCCTGCAGGACGACCCGTACCGGTCCGTGTCGGCGCCGTATACGACTGTTGGTATATTGGCCGCCCAGCGCTTCGGCCGCGTCACGGTGTTCGCCAACGCCGAGAACCTCACCGACATCCACCAGAGCGCCTACGAGCCGCTGGTCCGCGCCACGCCGGGCGAGGGCGGCACCTGGACCGTGGATGCTTGGGGCCCCCTCGACGGCCGCCGGTTCAACGCCGGGGTACGGTGGCACTACTGATCGGCGCCGTTGCCGCCCGCGAACCGGCCCTGGCCTCTGGCGTAATTGCCTGAAGCGCCTATAGTTGTCCGATGCCCGAGACCCCACATCTCACCGCCGCCCTCAGCGACCGCTACGTCATTCAGCGCGAACTCGGGGCCGGCGGGATGGCCGTGGTGTACCTCGCCCACGACCGCAAGCTGGAGCGCGACGTCGCGCTCAAGGTCCTGCGCCCGGAGCTGGGCGCCGTGCTCGGTGCCGAGCGCTTCCTGGCCGAGATCAAGATCGCGGCCCGCCTCGACCACCCGCACATCCTCACCCTCATCGACTCCGGCGACGCCGGCGGCATGCTCTACTACGTGCTGCCGTACGTCCGCGGCGAGTCGCTGCGCGACCGCCTCGACCGCGAGCACCAGCTCGGGCTCGACGAGGCCATCGCGATCACCAAGCAGGTGGCCAGCGCCCTCGACTACGCGCACCGCCAGGGGCTCGTCCACCGCGACATCAAGCCCGAGAACATCCTGCTCCAGGAAGGCGAGGCCATGCTCGCCGACTTCGGCATCGCCCTCGCCGTCAAGGAAGCCGGGGGCAACCGCCTCACCCAGACCGGCCTCTCCCTGGGCACCCCGCAGTACATGAGCCCCGAGCAGGCCACCGGCGACCGCGGCATCGACGCCCGCGCCGACGTCTACTCGCTCGCCTCGGTGCTCTACGAGATGCTCGCCGGCGAGCCGCCCGTGACCGGCAACAGCGCCCAGGCCATGATCGCCAAGCTCATGACCGAGCGCCCCACGCACGTGCGCGTCCTGCGCGACACGGTGCCCGAGGGCGTCGACGAGGCCGTCATGAAGGCGCTCGCCAAGACCCCCGCCGACCGCTTCGCCACCGCCGAGG
>JBJKPA010000413.1:0-3591 GCA_046706905.1 Gemmatimonadaceae bacterium | reverse complement strand
GGCCCGCTCCGGCGCAGGACGCGCCGGCCCGGGCCGCCGTGGCGCACGCCGTCCAGGTGTGGAAGGGCGTGCGCACCGTGCGCGCGACCTTCGAGCAGACGGTGTCGAACGCGCTCACCGGCACCTCGGCCCACGCCGTGGGCGCGTACGAGCAGCGGCGCCCCGACCGGCTCGCCGTACGGTTCACCAAGCCGGACGGCGACCGCATCGTGGCCGACGGCACCTGGCTCTGGCTCTATCTGCCGAGCAGCACGCCGGGGCGGGTGCTCCGGCGCCCCGACGGCGCCGATGGCGCCGCCACGGTGGACCTGACCGGGCAGTTCCTCGACGACCCGTTCGCGAAATACGATATTACTGATGGCGGGGCGGCCACGCTGGACGGCCGGCCCACACGCATCGTCACCCTCGTCCCCCGCGCCGGGGGCCCGTCGGACTTCTCGCGGGCCACGGTGTGGATCGACGACGGCGACGGCTACATCCGGCAGTTCGAGGTGTCGCAGGCCAACGGCGTCACGCGCCGCATCCACATCACGGCCCTGCACGTCAACGTCCCGGTCGCCGATTCGGCGTTCCGGTTCGTCGTGCCGGCGGGCGTGCGCGTCGTGGATGACCGAGGTTAACCCCAGGCAACGGAGAGCATCGTGGCCAAGAAATCGTCCCAGCCGCCCAAACTGAACGTGCGGCCGCCCCAACGTTCCAAGTCGCTCAACTGGGTGCTCGTCGTGGTCGCCGTCGCCATCGTGGCGACGCTCTCGTTCGCCCTCCGGCGCCACCACACGGGAGTGGAAACCGCCGCCGCCGCGACCCCGCCGGTCCCCGTGCCGGCCTCGGTGATGGTCAACCTGACGGGCATCTCCGCCGACGCGTGGGACCACGCCGGCCTGACCGGCGCCACGGCGCCGACCTTCGTCGCCGACGCCGCCCCCCAGAAGCCCAAGGCGGTCGTGCTCTACATCGGCGCCGGCTACTGCCCCTACTGCGCCGCCGCCCGGTGGTCGATGATCACCGCACTGTCCCGCTTCGGGACGTTCGCCGGGCTCACCTACGCCCGCTCCGCCGCCAACGACGTATATCCCAACACCGCCACCTTCTCGTTCTACGGCTCGACGTATACCAGCTCGTACATCGACTTCCAGTCGGTGGAGCTGGAAGGCGACCAGCCCGGTC
This sequence comes from Gemmatimonadaceae bacterium, assembly GCA_046706905.1. Classification (GTDB taxonomy): domain Bacteria; phylum Gemmatimonadota; class Gemmatimonadetes; order Gemmatimonadales; family Gemmatimonadaceae; genus JAGWRI01. The sequence goes on along the minus strand of JBJKPA010000413.1, from coordinate 2,424 downwards.
CCGACGGGCGCTACCTCGCGCTGCAGCGCCCCACCGTGGAGCAGGAGGACCTGCTCGAGAAGTACGACAACGCGCCCTACGTGCCCAAGGCCAGCGCGGGCGGCATTCCGTTCATCCTCGTCGGCGGCCGGTACATGTGGAGCGGGTCTCCCTTCTCGCCCGGGCTGCTCGCCAATCAGACCCAGGCCGACATCGCCGCCACGCTTCCCGGCGGCACGAGTGACGCCGCCAAGGCGATCCTCGCCAACGCCAACCAGCTCACGGCCACGATCTGCGCCGTGGACGGGAACCAGCCGGCCACCGTCTGCAACACGCCGCTCATCCAGGACGCGATCAAGGCGCTGCCCGCCAAGGTCCCCTGATGACCCGCCGGGGCTACGACCGCTGGCGCGTCGCGCTCGCCGCGGCGGGCCTGGCGATCTCCGCCTACCTCACGCTGCTGCACTACGACACGCAGGTCCCGCTCGTGTGCAGCGGCGGGTCGCTGGTCAACTGCGAGCAGGTGCTCACCAGCGCGTCGTCAATCGTGTTCGGTGTGCCGGTGGCGGCCTACGGGCTGCTCTGGTTCGTGGTCGCGCTGGGGCTGGCCTGGGCCTCGCTGCGCGTGACGGCCGAGGTCGAGCCGCCGCGGCTCCGCGCCGCGGCGCTCTGGTGGACCGGCATCGGCATGGCATCGGTGCTCTGGCTCGTGTACCAGGAGCTGGGCGTGGTCGGCAAGGTGTGCGCCTGGTGCACCGGTGTGCACGTCATCGTGCTCGTCCTGCTCGTGCTGCAGGTGCTGAGCGACGGGCTCCGCACCGGCCAGGGGCCGGCGTCAGGCTAGCCGCGGCTCGATCGCCGCGCGCACCCGCGCGAAGACCTCGTCCTCGGTCCCCGAGGCGTTCACGGTCACGATCGGGCCGCACTCGGGGTGACGCGCCTGCCACCCCGCGGTGGCGAAGGTCGCGAACGCGTCGGACACGCGGTGGTGAAATTCGTCGTCGTTCCGCTCCATCCGGTCGCGCTCGCCGCGCTGCGTGGCGCGCGACAGGCCCTCGGCCACGGGGAGCCGGAGCAGCAGCGTGAGATCGGGCACCAGCCCCGACGTCGCGACGGCGTTGGCCTGTATCACCTCGCGCTCGGGGAGGCCCCGCCCGGCCCCCTGGTAGGCGTAGGTCGAGAGGAAGAAGCGGTCGAGCAGCACGTCGTGCCCGGCAGCGAGCGCGGGCCGGACCATCGTCTCGACCAGTTCGGCGCGCGACGCCATGAACAGCAGGGCCTCGGCGCGGGCGGTCATCTCCGAAGCCGGATCGAGCAGCAGGCGGCGGATGTCGTCGCCCACCCGCGTGCCCCCCGGCTCGCGGAAGGTGTGCACCACGCGGCCCCCGGACTCGAGCCACGAAACGAGACGGCGGAGCTGCGTGGACTTGCCCACGCCCTCCGCCCCCTCGAACACGATCAGCAGGCCGCGCGGCATCTCACCCCAGAACGATGATCGGACTCGACGCGCCCTTCTCGATGCCGTCGAGGATCCAGTCGTTCACCTTGGCCATCGTCTTGTCGAAGTTCTCCTGGGCCACGATGAGCCGCTGATAGACCGCCTGGCCCTGCACCTTGCCCAGCAACTCGTCGAGCTGCTGCTCCATCTCCGGCGTCGGCCGCTCGCCGCGCGCGATCATGCGCTGCGCGTCCAGGCGCAGCTGCTCCATCTGCTTGAGCAGCGCGACCGCGTCCTGGTCGTCGGCCAGCGATTCGTTGGCGCGCTTGAGCGCCTGGTATTCCGGGCTCTGCCCGATGAGCCGTCCGAGGTCCTTCGCCTTCTCTTCGATCATGGCCACTCCCGTCGCCGTGCGAGTACGAACCGTTCGCGCCCGGCGAGGTCGAACCGCACCGAGACGTCCGCGAACGCTGCGTCGGCGGAAACCAGCTCCGCCACCAGCGAGGCGCGCCGCGCGTCCACTTCCAGCGCCAGCAGGCCCCCTCCTTCCAACCGCGCCGAGGCGCCGCGCACCAGCGCGCGCGTCGCGGCCATTCCCTGGTCGGCGCTCAGCAGCGCCGACACGGGCTCGCAGTCCCGCACGCCCGCGGGAAGCGACGCGGCCTCGTCGAATGCAATGTACGGCGGATTCGAGACGATTGCGCGCACGCACCCGGCGCCCAGGGGGCCGAGCAGCGACCCCTGGCGGAATTCCACCACGGCGCGCAGCCGTGCGGCGAGCGCGCCCGCGTTGTACCGCGCCACGTCCAGCGCGTCGGCCGACACGTCGGTCGCGATCACGCGGTCGAAGGTGCCCTCCTCGGCCAGGGCGAGCGCGATCGCGCCCGAGCCCGTGCCGACGTCCACCGCGGTGCCGCCGCGGGCGCCCTGCGTCGCCTCGAGCACCAGCTCCACGAGCTGCTCGGTCTCCGGCCGGGGAATGAGCACGCGCTCGTCCACCTCGAGCA
>JBJKPA010000412.1:0-4696 GCA_046706905.1 Gemmatimonadaceae bacterium | reverse complement strand
CGGACGTACCGGACGCCGGACCATCGGCAAGTCACGGAGTTGCGGAAGCGCGTCGCGAAGCGGCGGCGGGCCCGCGGAGGACATTCACGATGAAGCGACGGATCAAGAGCGCGCTGGGGCGGCCCCTGTTCATGACCGGCTATCACCGCCGCCTGCTGCGCGGCAGGGGGCTCGTCGTCCTGTTTCACCGGGTCGACGACCGGCTGGCGGGAAATCCGATCAGCGCCACGGTTCGCGAGTTCGAATCGTTCTGCGCGTTCTTCCGCCGCTATTTCGAGGTCATCCCGTTCGGCACGATGGTCGACCGGGCCGAGGCCGGACAGGATCTCTCCGGCACGCTGGCCATCACCTTCGACGACGGCTACCGCGACAACGCGGCCACCGCGGCGCCGATCCTGCAGCGCTTCGGACTCCCCGCCTGCTTCTTCATCGCCACGGACTTCATCGGCACGGACCGCATCCCGTGGTGGGACGAGGAACGGGGGATCCGCTCGGAGTGGATGACGTGGGACGACGTGCGGGGGCTGCGGGACGCCGGGTTCGAAATCGGCGCGCACACGCGCAACCATGTGGACCTCGGACGCGTGCACGGGCGTGAGGCCGAAGGGGAGATCCAGGGGTCCCGGGAGCGGCTGCAGGCCGAGCTGGGCGTGCGGGTCGACCTGTTCAGCTACCCCTACGGGCGGCCGGAGCAGATCACCGACGCCAACCGCGAGTTGGTGAAGACACTCGGCTTCCGCTGCTGTCCCTCCGCGTTCGGCGGGACGGTGCGGAACGGCGACAGCCCGTTCACGATGCGCCGGGCGCCGATCTCACCGTGGTTCGCCAGCCCCTGGCACCTGGGATTCGAAGTCGCCGCATCGGCGGACTAAACGACCCGCCCCAGGTACCGATCCAGCCACGCCAGCACTTCGCGCACCATCGCCGGGCGGTCGGCGTTCACGTCGTGCGGCGTGTTGAGGATCACGTGTCGCTTGTCGGCCGCCGGCGTGCCGAGCATGCGGAACAGCGGGTCCTGCGCCTGGACGACCGGGAAGCCGAAGTCGAAGCGGCCGTTCACCATCAGCACCGGCCTGGTGAGCCGCGGCGCGAAGTCGGCCTGATCGGTGCCCGCCGGCGGTGAGTTGAGGAAATATCCGCCGTCCAGCAGCACGACGGCCTTCAGGCGGCGCTGCTCGATCGTGGCGTAGATGACTCCCTCGGCGGCCCCCATGCTCACGCCGAGGTACGCGATCCGGGTGGTGTCGATGTCGCGGCGCGTGGCGAGATAGTCCAGCGCGCGGCCCACGTCCTTCGAACGCTGGGCCGTGACCAGCGCCGCCTCGGCCGTGCCGGGGAGGGTGTGCCGGATGCGCCGCTCGTAGGTGTCCTGGTACACGGGGTACAACACCGCGCGCCCGCTCTGCACCACGTAGTCGAAGAAGACGGTGTCGCCGAGCTGGCGGCTGTCGGAGAGATCGAGCACGCGCGCGCTGGGAAAGAAGAGCACCGTCTGGTATGGGGGGCGCACCCGCTTGGGAAGGAAGAGATACGCCGCCATGCGCTGGCCGCCGTAGGCGGCGTCGAACGACACCTTCTCCTCGCGCCAGTCCTTGGTGTCGGCCACCGTGCCCTCGTCGCGCACGTTCAGCGGCGTCCGGTCGTAGCGATACAGCACCTGGTACGCGGCGAACACCGCGTCGCTCGCCGGGTGGTAGTGCGAGAAATCGCGGGACAACGGCTTCAGCGGACGGGTGGCGGCCACCGGTACCGGCGCGACGTTGCGCACGCACCTGATCCCGTTGCCGGGTGAGCGGTCGAGCGGGGGCAGCGCTTCGGGAATCCCGTAGATGTACGTGAGCGCCGCCCAGTCGCCGCCGAGGAGCAACCGCCGGTCGGGCTCGAGCGCGTTCAGGGCCCACTCGCGCACGTTCCCCGCCATGTCGTACGTGCCGTAGGGGCCGACGCCGGCGAAGGTGCCGACGGGTGCGGGGGCCCGGCGCGAGATGTTGCTCACCTGCACGATGTAGTTGGCCACGTCGGGGGGCGCCGCCTCGAACCACTGGGCGAGCGTCGGGAGCGATTTGCCGGCCCACGCGGCGTACGCCGCCGCTTCGTACCAGCTCACGCCGCCCACCGGATACTCGGCCTGCCCCTCGGGATAGTGTCCGCCCTCCCACGTCGACGGCCCGGGCCGGCCCGTGCGATCGCGGAACAGCGCCATCTCGTCGGCCCGCGACAACTGGCGGCCGTCCTTCACGACCGGCTGCGTCCAGTACTTCGCGTCCTCGTACCCGCCGGCGTCCACGAACGCCTGGTACTCGCGGTTCGTCACCTCGAACCGGTCGATGTAGAACGCGGGCAGGTCGTACGTGCCGAGCCAGCCCGCGAAGGCGATGTAGTCTCCCCACTGGTCGGCCGGCACGCGGACCATGCCGGACGGCGCCGCGCGCGCCGAGTCGAGGGCGAAATTCATCCTGGCCGCGGTGAAAGGCGCCGTGACCATGGCGGGGGCACCGGGCAGCGTCAGCTTCCACCGGAAATAGCCGGTGGGGATCCGCACGTCGTCCACCGGAGTCGTCCCGAGATCGTACCACGCGCTGTCGGGCGCCGTGTAATCCTGGATCGACACGCGCGCGCCCGGCGGCGACGACGTGACCGACACGCGCCGCGAATTCTCGGCGACGATGCGCGCGACCTCCGTGTCGCCGGGCAGGTACGCCGCCGCGCGGTCCATCACGCGGAACGCGGCCAGGCTGAGGTCGGCGTCGCGAAGATGCTCGGCCAACGGGAGCGCCGACTCGCGGGCCCAACGCTGGTGGCTCAGGTGCGTCGCGAAGACCGCGGCGGCGGCGATGACGGCGACCACCGCGGCGGTTGCCGCCACGCGGTAGCGTCCGGCGCTCCCGCGCGCCGGCGCGCCTTTCGCGGCGGGCGGCTCCTGCCCCAGCCGGTCCACCAGCACCGATGCGCTGGCCGGCCGGGCCTCGGGATCCTTGGCCAGGCAGGCGTCCACCAGCGCGGTGAGCGCGGCCGGCAGCTCGGGCTTCGCCAGAGCGAGCGGTTCGGGGACGTCGGCGATCTGCGCGGCGAGCAGCGCCTGCAGCGTCGTGTGCTGGGCGAAGGGATGCACCCCGGCGAGCAGCTCGTACGCCACCATGCCCCACGCGTACAGGTCGGTGCGCGCGTCGACGGGTCCGCCGGCCGCCTGTTCCGGCGCCATGTATGCTGGCGTTCCGACGATGGTGCCGGCGGTGGTGAGCGTGCCGCCCGTCATGGGAAGGGTGGCGGCGGTCACGGCCTTCGCGATCCCGAAATCGGTGACGACGGCGGTGCGCCCGGAAAGCAGCACGTTCTCCGGTTTGATGTCGCGGTGGACGATCTGGTGCTCGTGGGCGTACTCCAGGGCGAGCGCGATGTCGCGCAGCACGCGCAGCGACTCGTCCACGGAGAGCGGTCCCCGCGCCATGCGGGCCCGCAGCGACTCCCCGTCCACGAACGGCATGGTGTAGAAGGGCAGGTCGGCGGCGTGGCCGGTCTGGAGGAGGGGCACGATGCGCGGGTCCTGGAGCCGCGCGGCGAGGCGGATCTCGCGCTCGAAACGGTCTTGGGAGAAGCCGGCTCCGGCCTCGGCCCGCAGCACCTTCACGACGACCCGTCGGCCGAGGCGGCGCTCCTCGGCCAGGAACACCTGCGACATGCCCCCGCCGTCGAGCTCGCGATCGATCAGATAGTCAGCGCCCAACGCGGCCTGGAGTTGCCGCAGCACTTCGCTGCTCATGGGAACCGGCGGTAGAGGTCGCGCAAACCTATGCTGGGCAAACGGCCGCCGCAACGCGCGGAGGCCGTTGCCCCTGCGGGAACCCCGCCTGTTAGTACTTCACCGTCCAGCTGTTGTTGGCCGGATCGGCGTCCATCCAGATGCCGCCGTCGATGTCCACCGACTTCACCGCCTTGGTGGCGCGCACGGTAACCGTGGTCGCCTTCTGGTCCCGCGCCCACACCGCCGAGGTCTCGTGCGTGCGCTGCGTGGCGCCGTCGGCGTAGTGGAGCACGACGTCGAACGGCGCGTCCATGCCGCCGATGTTGCTCACCGCGACGGCGAGGTCGCTGCCGTGGCGCGTGACGCCCTTGACGGCGAGGTCGATGTAGTTGTTGCCGAAGAACCAATTGGTCCAGAACCAGTCGAGCGGGCGCCCGGCCACGTTGTCGAACGTATAGAAGAAGTCCCAGGGGCTGGGATGCTTGCCGTGCCAGCGCGCCATGTAGGCGTGCAGACACTGCTTGAACAGCGCGTCGCCCAGCATGTCCTTCATCGCCAGATAGCCGAGGGCGGGTTTGCCGTAGGCGTTGACCCCGTAGGAGAGGCCGGTGAGGGCGTCGGACGGTGTGATGATCGGCAGGTCCTCGAGCGGCGACGGGTCGGCGGCCCAGCGGGCCACGCGGAACCGCTTGAACAGGTTCGTCGCGCTGTCCACGCCCATGTCCACGCGGTTGATCAGGTACTCGAACGTGGTGGCCCATCCCTCATCCATGAACCCGTATCGCGTCTCGTTCGTGCCCATGTAGAAGGGCATGTAGCTGTGGGCGATCTCGTGGGCGGCCACGAACTCGGCGAACGCCGGGCTCGGGTACGACTGGTCGTTGGCCATCATCGGGTATTCCATGCCCGCGCCGCCCTGGAACTCCGTCGTCTTCTCGTACGGGTAGGGCACGC
>JBJKPA010000411.1:0-2811 GCA_046706905.1 Gemmatimonadaceae bacterium | reverse complement strand
CGGCTGCACCGTCTGCGGCGTGCGTGTGTAGCGCTGCGCGGCGCACTGATTGGGCACGAGCTGGTAGCCGAACCCGAAGTTGGCATAGACGCGGCCGTCCGAGGCCACGGTCACGGGCACGTTCGTGTAGAGCACGGGCTGGCCGTAGTTGGCGTACGGATCGTATCCATAGCGCGGCGTAACCGTCGCCGAGGGCGCGGGCGCCGGCGGGGTGGCGTGCCCGGCCTCCGCCTGCTGCGCGCGCGGGGGCGGGGGCTGCGGCGGAAGCGGCCGACCCTGCGCCAGGGCCGGCACCGCGAGCAGCGCCGTTCCCGCGCCGATGACCAGCAAGTTCGTCAGCTTCCGCATCTCGCCTCCGGGATCCGGGTCTCTACCATACCCTACGTACTAGTACCGCCCGGAGCAACGGCCGGTTCCCCGAAACACGCGCGGGGGGACGAGGCCCCCCGCGCGTCAACTTCTACTCGCCAAACGACTTACATCGGCGGCACCAGGTTGTCGCCCCCGGCCACGATTACGAAGTCGTCGCGCCGGTTCTGCGACCAGCAGGACTCGTCGTTCTGGGTGCAGACGGGCTTCTCCTCGCCGTTGCTCACGATGTCGATGCGGCCGGCGTCGATGCCCTTGCTCACCAGATAGCGCCGCGCCGCCTCGGCGCGCCGCATGCCCAGCGCCTGGTTGTACTCGTCCGAGCCGCGATTGTCGGCGTTGCCCTCGATGCGGATCCGCACGTTCGGGTTGGCCTGGAGGACGGGCAGCTTGGCGTCGAGCGTGTTCCTGGCGTCGTCACGGAGCACGGACTTGTTGTAGTCGAAGTAGATGATCGCCTCGAGCGTGGCCTTGGCCTTGGCGGCTGCTTCGGCCCGGGCGCGGTTGGCGGCATCGATGCTGTCCTGGCGCGCCCGCATCGCGGCGTCGATCGAATCCTGCCGGGCGCGCGCACGGGCCGCGGCTTCGGCCTGCGCGATCGAATCGCGCCGGCGCGCTTCGTTGATGCTGTCCTGGTTGATCGCGGGCGCCACCGGCGCCGCCGGAGCGACGACGGGGGCCGGCGCGGCGGCCTGCTCCTGGCCGAGCAGGAAGCTCAGCCCCGCGCGCAGTTCGACGTTGGCCGAGCGCGCGGCGTTCTTGTTCGTGCCGTTCGGCCCCGCCGGGAACGCGAACCGCTGGTCGGCCGGGTTCTCGACGTACTGCACGATGCCGTCGAAGCGCAGCGCCACGCTGTTCGTCAGGTTCCAGCGGTAGCCGAGCCCCGGCGAGAGCGAGAAATCGGTTCCGCCGTCCACCGTCTCGCCGCCGAGCCCGGCCTCGATCAGGAGGTCGTTTCCGTTCCAGGGCAGATTGTACGTGAGCCGGCCGGCGTACGTCTGGTAGCTCTTCGAGCCACCGCCGATGCGCGGAGGCTCGACGGCGAGACTCGCCGCCGCGAGGTCGGCCTCGATTTCCCAGCGCGGTGTGACGAAGTAGCCCACGCGGCCGCCCACGCCGAACCCGTTTTTCAGGGCCCATGGGGTGTCCATGATCGTGAACTGCCCGAATGCGCCGACTTCGACCGAGCCCTGCTTCTGAGCCGCAGCGGGGGTTGGGGGCACGAGCACGAGAGCGGCAAGTGCCGGAATCGCCAGACGAATTGGTTTCATATGTGTGTCTCTCCGAAGGAGTTAGAACGCAGTGTCCGAATCCTTCCGCTGTGGCCGACGTGTTCCGCGGCAGTGGTCGCGGGTTCACTCCCACGTCACGCGTGGGCTCGTCGGCGTGGCACCGGCACTCGCTGCCAGTCGCCCGATACGTCAAGAGCAGACCGCGTAACGCTTTGCCTGCCCCGATCAATGGGTAAAGGTCGCCATACCCGGTTTTGCGCGCAAGACGAAAGGCACCGGATTGGCGATTCCAGAACAGTGCCACGGCGCCGGGCCGCGGCGCTCCGGGCGCGGGTCAGTGCGCCGGCGTCGGGTCCGGATTGCCCCCGTCGGCCACGAGCCGCCACTGGCCCGTTGGCTGGAGCGCCCACACGGTGAGGTACTTCCCGGTGCTCGTGCGACCGCCCGGTGCGGTATACGTGTACCGCCCCACGGTGAAGCCGAGGTCGCCCGACGGGGCCACGTCCCCCGCCACGGCGTGCCAGGTGAGGTCGCCGGCGTCCGGGGTGGCGTAGGCGTCGCGGATCGCGGCGGGTCCCACCACGACGCGGGATCCGGAGAAGATCATCGCGTCGGGAGCGGCGAACGCCGCGAACGCGTGGGCGGTGCCGCGCGCTCCCGCCGTGTCCGAGAAGGCGTCGTCGGTCGCTTCGAGGACGCGGGCCAGCGAATCGCGCCGCGGGAAGTCGGCCAGCGAGCGCGGGGTGCCGGGGTCCGCGAGCACCGTCTCGGGACGGCCCGGGAGCCCGACCTCCGCGTACGCGCGCACGCGCCAGGCGCTCCCGTTCTCGCGGCGCCAGAAGGCGATGTAGCGGCTCATCACGAGCGACGGGCCGGTGGACTCGCCGGGGATTCCCATCACCGCGATGCCCACGGTGTACGCGGCCAGTCCGTCGCGCGAGACCCCGACGCGGATCGGCTGCCACCGGAAGGTCGTGCGACGGCTCGGCGGGCCGATGGCGAGCAGGCGCTGCACGCTGAGCTGGCCGAACGCCATCGGCTGGCCGCCGCGCAGGTACACGACGTCGGGGGCGAGCATGTCCATCAAACCTTCCTGATACCCCAGCCGGGCGACGGTGTCGGTGCGGCCGGCGTCGGCGGCGAGCACGGAATCGTCGAGGGCGCGATTGAGCGCGAGGACGGTGCGCGGGCCTGCCCCGCTGCCGCGGCC
>JBJKPA010000410.1:0-5625 GCA_046706905.1 Gemmatimonadaceae bacterium | reverse complement strand
GCGGGGGAGCGACGGGCTCCGGTGGCGGCGGCGGGGGTGGTGCGACGGGCTCCGGCGGCGCGGCCTGCGCGCGGCTCGGGCGCGAGGGGCGTGGCGCTTCGTCGAGATCGAGGAAGACCAGCTCCTGCGCCTTGGTCTCCATCGGCGTGTCGCTGGCGCGCACCTCGGCGTCCGGATCGATCGACCGGATGCGCTCGGCGGTGGCGTCGGCCTCCGCCTTGCGGCCCTCGGCGATGTAGCGCTGGTAGAGCTGCTGCAGCTGGCCCACCGCCTCGTTCGCCTTGCCCGCCTTCTGGAGCTGGTCGGCGAGCATGAGGCGGATGTCGTCCTGGTCCGGACAGAGGTCGGCGAACTCCTTCAGCGCGCGGAAGGCGTCGTCGAGCTTGCCGGACTTCTGCATGCGGTCGGCGAACTCGAGGAAGTTCCGCTTGGCCTCGGCCGTGAAGCCTTTCTGTGCGCTGATCTTGCCGAGCTTGTAGTAGACGCTCGTGCGGCCCGGCGACTGGCGGAGGATCTTGTTGCAGAGCGCGATGGCGTTGTTGAAGAACCCGCCGTCGCTGTAGTGGTCGACCGCCTTCTCGTAATAGTCCACCGCGTCGGCCACGTTGCCCTGCTTGAGCAGCAGGTCGCCGACCCGGTTGTACAGGCCGACGTCCATCTCCTCCGGGCTGTTCTCGTACTCCTGGAGCAGCTCGATGTACGTGGCGAGGGCCTTGTCCGGCTGCCGTTTCAGCTCGAACTCGGCTGCCTTCTTTTTCAGCTTGGCGATGTTCGACATCAGCGCCCGGAAGGCAACGGAAGGGTGCCGGCGAGCATCGGCACCGGGGGAGAAGGAGCGTTGTAAGGTATCGCTAAGTGCTACCAGTCACAAGGTTTGCCGCGCACCCAGCTTCGGCGGCGGAGGGGCGCGCCAAACCAGTACGGGAGTTCGTGGTAGTCCTCGGCGTCGAACAATACGAGGTCCGCGGAGAATCCGGGCGTGATCTGCCCCACGCTTTCGCCCAGCCGGAGGGCGGCGGCACCGTTCACGGTGGACGCGATGACCGCTTCGGCGGCGCTGAGCCGGAGTTGGCTCACGCCCAGCGTGAGCACGGTCGGGAAATGGAGGGTCGGCGAGGTCCCCGGGTTGAAGTCGGTGGCCAGGGCGACGGGGACGCCGGCCTCGATCATGCGGCGGGCCGGGGCCTGCCCGGCGCGGCCGAGGAACGTCATGGTGGCGGGGAGGAGGGTGGCCACGGTGGGGGCGGCGGCGAGGGCGGCGATCCCGGCGTCGGAAACGGCGGCCAGGTGGTCGGCCGAGGCGGCGTGGAGCTCGGCGGCCAGCTCGGCTCCGCCCGAGGGGGAGAGCTCGTCGGCGTGGAGCTTGAGGTCGAGCCCGGCCGCCCGGGCGGCGGTGAGGATCTCGCGCGACTCGTCGGCCGTGTAGACGTGCGTCTCGCAGAACACGTCGGCGAACGTCGCCAGCCGCTCGGCGGCGACGCGCGGGATCATCTCGTGGATCAGGGTTTCGATATAGTCCCGCCGGCCGCCCGGCGTGGCGCGGGCCTCGAGGGGAATTTCGTGGGCGCCGAGAAAGGTCGGCACGAGACGCAGCGGGAGGTCCGCGGCCAGGCGGCGGATCACGCGCAGCATCTTGAGCTCGTCGTCCAGGGTCAGCCCATAGCCCGACTTGACCTCGACGGTGGTGACCCCGCTCCGGGCGAGCGTGCGGAGGCGGACGCGGGCCAGCGCGTAGAGCTCCTCCTCGGAGCGGGCGCGCAGGTCGCGGACCGAGGCGTGGATGCCCCCGCCCCGCCGCGCGATCTCCATGTAGTCCAGTCCCGCGGCCCGCATCTCGTGCTCGTCGGCGCGGCCGCGCCCGAAGATCGCATGCGTGTGCGAGTCCACGAAGCCCGGGGCGAGCAGGCCGCGGTCGCAGTCCACGAGCTCGGCGTCGGGATAGGCGCGGCGGAGGTCGTCCTCCATCCCCACGGCGTCGATGCGGTCGCCGCGCACGGCCACGGCGAGGCCGGTGCGGGCCGCGACGTCGTTCATCGCGGCGCCGCGGCGCGCTTCGGCGCGTCCGGCGCAGGTCACCACCTGCGACGCATTGACGAGCAGGAAGAGGCTCACCCGACGGCTCCCGGCCGCGTCGTGCCCATGACGTCCTGCACGCGCGACCATTCGAGCGGCGCCTGCGCCTCCCCGCGGCAGGCGTAGTAGCAGGCGTCGCACCCGATGGGACGATAGCGCTGGTAGTCGCGCCAGTGGAAGTCGGTGGGGAAATCGGGGCAGCGCTTGACCCGCCCCGCGGGGTCGATGTGGATGGTGCGGATCCCCGACCGGCAGGGCGCGGTGAGCTGGCCGCGCACGTAGCGCGGGATCTGGCGCAGGTAGTAGTCGGAGCTGGTGATCACCCCGCGGTGCGCCTTCTTGAAGGCGAGCAGCTCGGCGACCAGCGCGTCCACGTCGCGCAGGTCGGCGTCGCCCAGCAGGTGCTCCTGGTTGCCGTTCTTGGCGTCGGTGTAGACGCTGAGGTTCACCCCCACGCCCAGGGCGCGCGCCCGGTGCACGAGGGGGAGGATCTGGTCCAGGTTGTCGTGCTTGATGACGGTGTTGAAGCGGATGTTGTCGATGCCGGCATCGTGCAGCGCGGGAATGGTGCGGAAGATCCGGTCGGCCAGGCCGGGAATGCCGCGGGCGCGGTCGTGGCGCTCGTCGAGGTAGTCGAGCGAGACGTTGAACTGGTGGACGCCGGCGTCCCACAGCGCGCGGGCCCGCTCGGGGGTGAGCATTGCCCCGTGCGTGATGAGCGTGATGTAGGTGAGGCCCACGGCGTCGGACACCGCGCGCACGATGCCCTCGAGGTCGCGCCGGAGGAGCGGCTCGCCGCCGGTGAACGTGATCATCAGCGGATTGAAATACCGGGCGGCGTCGGCGAAGCTCTCGAGCTCGTGGTCGCGCGCGTTGGGGTGCGTCTTCCAGTAGTCGCAGAATCCGCACCGGGCGTTGCAGCGGAGCGTGACCTCGAAATGCACCAGCACCGGCCGGCGCCGGGCGACCAGCCAGGCGTACTTGCCGATGAACAACGGGACGTGGTGCGGCTTGAAACGCGCGGTGAGCATCGGCGAAAGTTAACGGTCGACGGCCGACGGTCGACCGTCGGCCGTCACCCGTCGTTCAGCATCGGCAACCGGATGTGCTCGCGCCGGGCCGTCTCGACCGCCGCCTCGTACCCCGCGTCGGCGTGGCGGGCCACCCCGAGCCCCGGGTCGTTGGTCAGCACGCGCTCCAGCCGCACCCGCATCTCGGGCGTGCCGTCGGCCACGATCACCTGGCCGGCGTGCAGCGAGTTGCCGATGCCCACCCCGCCCCCGTGGTGGAAGGAGACCCACGACGCCCCGCTCGCCACGTTGAGCATGGCGTTGAGGATCGGCCAGTCGGCCACCGCGTCGGTGCCGTCCTTCATCTTCTCCGTCTCGCGGAAGGGGGACGCCACACTCCCCGTATCGAGATGGTCACGGCCGATGACGATGGGGGCCGAGATCTCCCCCCTGGCCACGAGGTCGTTGATGGCGACGCCGAACCGGGCGCGCTCGCCCTGCCCCAGCCAGCAGATGCGGGCCGGGAGGCCCTGGAACTGCACCCGCTCGGCGGCCAGCTCGATCCACCGGCGCAGGTGCTCGTCGTGCGGGAAGAGGTCGAGCACGAGCCGGTCGGTGCGATGGATGTCGGCCGGGTCGCCCGAGAGCGCGGCCCAGCGGAAGGGGCCTTTCCCCTCGCAGAACAGGGGCCGGATGTACTCGGGGATGAATCCGGGAATGTCGAAGGCGTTCTTCACGCCGCGGTCGAACGCCACGGTGCGGATGTTGTTGCCGTAGTCGAACGCCACGGCGCCGCGCTTCTGGAGCTCGAGCATCGCCTTCACGTGCACGGCAATGGACTGCTCGGCCAGCTCGACGTAGCGCTCGGGATCGGTGCGCCGCAGCTCGGCGGCCTGGGCCAGCGTGTGGCCGGCCGGGACGTAGCCGTTGAGGGTGTCGTGGGCGCTGGTCTGGTCGGTGAGGGCGTCGGGGACGACGCCGCGGGCCACGATCTCGGGCATCAGCTCGGCCGCGTTGCCGACCAGCCCCACCGAAAGGGCGCGCTTCGCGTCGCGGGCTTCCATGACCATCGCCAGCGCCTCGTCCAGTGTGCGCGCCTTGCGGTCGCAGTAGCCGGTGGCGAGCCGCTTGTCGATGCGCGCCTCGTCCACCTCGATGCCGAGGAAGGTGGCGCCGTGCATCGTGGCGGCGAGCGGCTGGGCACCGCCCATGCCGCCCAGGCCGGCGGTGAGCACGAGCCGGCCGGCGAGGGTCCCGCCGAAGTGGCGGCGGGCCATCGCGCCGAAGGTCTCGTACGTCCCCTGGAGGATGCCCTGCGAGCCGATGTAGATCCACGACCCCGCGGTCATCTGCCCGAACATGATGAGGCCGGCGCGTTCCAGCTCGCGGAACTTGTCCCAGGTGGCCCACCGGCCCACGAGGTTGGCGGTGGCGATCAGCACGCGGGGCGCGCCGGGATGCGTGCGGAACACCGCCACCGGCTTGCCGCTCTGGACGATCAGCGTTTCGTCATGGTCGAGCGTGCGCAGGGTGCGGACGATGGCGTCGAACGCGTCCCAGCTCCGGGCGGCGCGGCCGGTCCCGCCGTAGACCACGAGATCGTCGGGGCGTTCGCCCACCTCCGGGTCGAGGTTGTTCATGAGCATGCGGAGGGCGGCTTCCTGCTGCCATCCCTTGCACGAGATCGCGGTGCCGCGCGGGGCGCGCACGGGCCGGGGGCCCGCGGCGGATGCCGGGCGCGGCGGCATGGTCGACGTCATGGCCGGCTCGCGGTAACGGGGAAATGGTCGTCGGCGATCGCGGCGGCCAGCCGGGCGATGTCCCCGGCCAGCACGCGGTCGCCCTCGAGCGGCGGCACCAGGGCGCGGACGGCGGCGTGCGCGCGCGCCGTTCCCCGCCCCGGTGTGAGCGGGGCCCGGTAGTCCAGCCCCTGGGCGGCGCACATCAGCTCGATGGCGAGCACGTGCCGCACGTTGTGCACCACGCGGCGCAGCTTCCACGCCGCGGCCATCGCCATCGGTACGACGTCCTCCTTGCTCCCGTCGGTGGGAATCGTGTCCACGCTCGCCGGGTGGGCCAGCACCTTGCACTCGCTGGCCAGCGAGGCCGCGGTGACCTGCGCCATCATGAACCCGGAATGGACCCCCGCGTCGCGGGCGAGGAAGGGCGGCAGGCCCTGGTTGAGGTCCGGGTGCAGCAGGCGGTCGGTGCGCCGCTCCGACATCGTGGCGAGGTTGGTGAGCGCGATGGCCAGCACGTCGAGGGCGAGGGCCACGGCCTGGCCGTGGAAGTTCCCGCCGCTGAGCAGTGTGCCGTCGTCGAACACGAGCGGGTTGTCGGTGGCCGCGTTGAGCTCGCGCCCCACCAGCCCCTCGGCGAACTCGATCGCGTCGAGCACCGGGCCGTGCACCTGCGGCATGGACCGCAGCGCGTAAGCGTCCTGCACGCGCGGGTCGCCGTCGCGGTGCGACTCGCGGATCTGGCTCCCCTCGCACAGCGAGCGGAGCACGGCGGCCGAGGCCGCCTGGCCGCGCTGCCCGCG
>JBJKPA010000409.1:0-6131 GCA_046706905.1 Gemmatimonadaceae bacterium | reverse complement strand
ATCGTCTGATCGTTGAGCACCGCGCCCAGCGCGCAGGGCGCGAAGACGTCGGCGTCCACGCCGTAGATGGCCTCGCCCTCGACCGCCCGCGCCCCGAACTCCGACACCACGCGCTTCACCTTCTCGGCGTCGATGTCCGAGACGACGAGCTTGGCGCCGGCGTCGTGCAGCTCCTTGGACAGGTAGTAGCCGACGTGGCCGCACCCCTGCAGCGAGACCGTCCTGTCCGACAGGTCGTCGGAGCCCCACTTCTCCCTGGCCGAGGCCTGGATGGCGCGGAACACCCCGTGGGCGGTGACGGGGCTGGGATCGCCCGACCGGCCGGCGAGGCCGGTCACGTAATCGGTCTCCATGTGCACGAAGTCCATGTCGGCCGTGCTGGTGCCCACGTCCTCGGCGGTGATGTAGCGGCCGCCGAGCGTCTCCACGAACCGGCCGTGGGCGCGGAACAGCATCTCGCGGTCGGTGGTCTTGTTGTCGCCGATGATCACCGACTTGCCGCCGCCCAGGTTGAGGCCGGCGACGGCGTTCTTGTAGGTCATCCCGCGGGCGAGGCGCAGGGCGTCGACGATCGCGTCCTCGTCGGACGCGTAGCTCCAGAAGCGGGTGCCGCCGAGGGCGGGGCCGAGGGTGGTGCTGTGGATGGCGACGATGCCGCGGTAGCCGGCCACCGAATCCTGCGAGAGCACGAGCTGCTCGTGCCCCATGTCGGCGATGGTGTCGAAGAGGTTCATTTGGCTGCTCGAAATCAAGGGGAAGAGGAACCCAGATGAGAGTACAACTGGCGCGCGATGACGATGCGCTGGATCTCCGAGGTGCCCTCGTAGATCTCCGTCACCTTCGCGTCGCGGAACAACTTCTCGACGGGATAGCCCTTCACGTAGCCGTACCCGCCGAACACCTGGACCGCCTGCGTGGTGACCCACATGGCGGTCTCGCTGGCCATCAACTTGGCCATCGACGCAAACTGTGTCACGGCCTGTCCCCGGTCCTTCGCCGTGGCCGCCGCGTGCAGCAGCGCCCGGGAGGCCGACACCCGCGTGGCCATGTCGGCCAGCTTGAACTGGATGGCCTGGAACTCCTTGATGGGCTTGCCGAACTGGCGCCGCTCGGCGGCGTAGGCCGCGGCGTGCTCGAGGGCGGCCCGGGCGATGCCCACCGCCTGGGCGGCGATGCCGAGCCGCCCGTTGTCGAGCGACTGCATGGCGTAGATGAATCCCGAGCCCGGCTCGCCCAGCAGGTTGGCCCCCGGCACCCGCAGGTCGTCGAACACGAGCTGCACCGTGGGGGAGGCGCGGAGCCCCATCTTGTCTTCCTTCTTGCCCGTCCGGAAGCCGGGCAGATCGGGGGTGACGATGAACGCCCCGATGCCACGGGCTCCGCGCCGGTCGTCGGGCGTGTCGGTGCGCGCCATGGCGAGGATCACGTCGCCCTTGGTGCCGCTCGACACCCACGCCTTGGTGCCGTTCAGGATCCAGTCGCCGCCGTCGCGCACCGCCTGCGTGCAGAGCGATGCCGCGTCGGAGCCGGCCTCGGGCTCCGAGAGCGCGAAGGCGCCCAGCATCTCGCCGCGCGCCATCGGTTTCAGGTATCGCTCCTTCTGCGCCTCGGTGCCCCACCGCAGGAGCATCTGCGTGGGGAGCGAATTGTGCACGCTCATCAACACCGCCACCGACGCGTCAACCGCGGCGATCTCCTCGAGCGCGAGGAGATAGGTGAGCGTGTCGAGCCCGAGGCCGTCGTACTGCTCCGGAATCATCATCCCGAGGAAGCCCATGCGCCCCATTGCGGGGATCAGCGACGGCTCGAAGTAGGCGTCGCGGTCCCAGGCGGCGCTGTGCGGGGCGATCTCGGACCGCGCGAAATCGCGGGCCAGCTGCTGGATCTCCCGCTGCTCCTCGGTCAGGGGGGTGAGCGCCCAGGGCATCGGTCAGTACTCGTAGAACCCGCGGCCCGACTTGCGGCCCAGCCATCCGGCGGCCACGTACTTCCGCAGCAGCGGGCAGGGCCGGTACTTGGGATCGCCGAGGCCGTCGTGCAGCACCTCGAGGATCGCGAGGCAGGTGTCGAGCCCGATGAAGTCGGCCAGGGTGAGCGGCCCCATCGGGTGGTTCATGCCGAGCTTCATCACCGTGTCGATCGCCTCCACGGTGCCGACGCCTTCCATGAGGGCGTACACCGCCTCGTTGATCATCGGCATGAGAATGCGGTTGGCGATGAAGCCGGGGAAGTCGTTGGCCTCGACGGGGGTCTTGCCCACGGCGCGGCTCAGCTCGACGACCTTCGTGGTCGTGGCGTCGCTGGTGGCCAGCCCGCGGATGATCTCCACGAGCTGCATCACCGGCACCGGATTCATGAAGTGCATGCCGATCACCGCGTCGGGGCGCTTGGTGCGCGCGGCGATCTCGGTGATCGAGATGGAGCTGGTGTTGGTGGCGAGGATGGCGCCGGCCGGCGCCTTGGCGTCCAGCTCGGCGAAGATCTGCGCCTTGAGGTCGCGGTTCTCGGTCACCGCCTCGATGACGAGCGTGGCGTCGTGCACCGCGTCGAGCGACTCGTGGTCGGCGATACGCCCGAGGATCGCCTCCTTGTCGGCGGCCTGGAGCGCGCCCTTCTTGATCTGCCGGTCGAGGTTCCTGGCAATGGTCTCGCGGCCGCGGGCGAGCGCGGCCTTCGAGATGTCGATCAGCGCCACCGGATAGCCGGCCTGCGCGAACACGTGCGCGATGCCGTTCCCCATCTGGCCGGCCCCGAGCACCGCGATCCGATCGGTCATGCTATGACTCCTCGCGGCGAGGGCGCCGCGCGTAGAGATAGGTGAGTCCCGCCAGAATGCCCACCGCGGCGGCCAATCCCCCCTCCGGTCCCCAGGCGCCGCCGGTCAGCCACCGCGGTCCCGCATCCACCAGCCGGTAATCTGGCGTGGCGAGCGGGAAACCGCTCACCGCGGAATGTAAGGGGACGGCCATCATCCAGTTCCAGCCGAAGTGGGCCATCCAGGCCGCGTAGAGGCTGCCGGTCACGAGGACGACGCCGGCCAGGAACACGCCGGCCAGCGTCACGATGAGGATCGGCTCCACGCCGGCGTCGGGGTTCGGGATGTGGAGGAGGCCGAAGACGAGGCTGGTGACGGCCACGGCGCCCCTCCAGCCGAGCGATTCGCGCAACAGGGCGAACAGGTAGCCGCGATAGAGCAGCTCCTCGAGCAGGGCGGCGGGCAGGAGGAACACCGAGACGCGGAGCGCCGCGACGGGCCACGAGCCGGCGGGCGCCGTGCCGAACCGGAGCTGCCCGGCCGCCAGGAGCAGCAGACAGGGGACGCCGATGGCGAGGGCGCCGAGGAGCCACCCCTCGCCCCAGGCGAGGGGGCGAGCCGCGCGGCGGCCGAGCCAGACGGCCGACCACGGGCGCCGGTCCACGAGCCGCACCGAGACGGCGGTGCCGATGAGCACGCCGACGACGGCGATCAGGCTGCCGCCCCGGTCCGGCGCGTCCGCGAGCATCGGCACGCGCAGCACGAGGGGGACGAGCGCGCCGCCGACGACCACCCACGCCACGACGCTCGTCACGATGAAGATCGTGAGACGCCATGGAGCCCGCAGCGCCCCGTCGGGCGCGAAGAGGACCTGCGAGCCGGTCAACGCGTTCGGTCGGACGCCGGCGAGCGCGTCACGGCCGCTGCGATCAGCGACTTGACGGCGTCGAGCGCTACGAACGGAACCACCCCCCACAGCGCCGCCTGGGTGAGGCTGCCCGTGAGGATGGCGAGCTGGGCGAGCCCGCCCACGTACAGCACGGCGACGCCGGCCCCGGCCGCGAGGGACCGCCCCGTGTAACCGTGCGAGCGCAGGTGGTGCTTGCCGGCGACGAACGCGGCCACCGGGTAGGCCAGCAGGTAGCCGCCGGTGGGGCCGATCAGCCGGAGGATTCCGGGGGCGCCCATGGGGGCGAACACCGGGAGGCCGGCGGCGCCGACGAGGAGGTACAGCACCATGCTCGCCGCGCCGTACACCGGCCCCAGCATCATGCCCGCGAGGACCACGAGCAGCGGCTGCAGCGTGATCGGCACCGGGTTGTGCGGCAGCGGGATGGCCACCTGCGAGGCCGCGGCCAGCGCGGCGGCGAATCCGGCGATGCCGACGAGGGCGAGCCGGCGGTCCTGGACGAGCGCGTTCGTCTTCATGAGGTCAGTCCCTGGTCACGCTGAGCGCCACGGCATCGCCGCCGCCGAGGCAGAGGGTGGCGAGCCCGGAGTGGGCGCCGCGGTCCTGCATGGCATAGAGCAGTGTCGTCAGCACGCGGGCCCCGCTGGCCCCGATGGGGTGGCCGAGCGCGATGGCGCCGCCGTGCACGTTGACGCGGTCCCAGTCCCAGCCGAGCCCGGCGCCGTCGGCCAGCGCCTGCGACGCGAACGCCTCGTTCGCCTCGATCAGGTCGTAGTCGCCGATCTTCGTGCCGCTCTTCTTCATCAGGTTCTGCACGGCGTAGATGGGCGCGAAGAACAGCTCCTGCGGCTCCACGGCGCCGGTGGCGTAGGCGTCGATGCGGGCCATGATCGGGAGCCCGTGGGCCTGGGCGTACGCTTCGGACGTGACCACGAGCGCGGCGCCGCCGTCGTTCAGGCTCGACGCGTTGCCGGCGGTGACGCTCAGGTCGTCGCTCTTGCCGCCCTTCGGGGGAAACGCGGGCCGCAGCTTCGCCAGCGTCTCGGCGGTCGTGTCCTTCCGCGGGCCCTCGTCGGCGTCGACGATGGTGGGACCCTTCCGGCCGGGCACGCTCACGGGCACGATCTCGCCCTTGAACTTGCCGCCCTCCATGGCGGCGATGGCTTTGCGGTGCGAGCCGGCGGCGAACTCGTCCTGCATCTGCCGCGTGATCTTCGCCTTACGGGCGGTGTACTCGGCGTGCCCGCCCATGTGGACGTCGCACGCGGCGCACCAGAGGCCGTCCTTGATCATGCCGTCGACCATGGTCTGGTCGCCGAGCTTCACGCCGGCCCGCATACCATATACGTAGTACGGCGCGTTGGACATCGACTCCTGGCCACCGGCGACGACGACTTCGCGGTCGCCGGCCTTGATGGCCTGGGCGGCGAGCATGACGGCCTTGAGGCCGGACCCACAGACCTTGTTGATGGTGAGGGCCGAGACGCCGGCCGGGATCCCGGCCTTGAGCTGGGCCTGGCGCGCCGGCGCCTGCCCGACCCCGCCCTGGATCACGTTGCCCATGATGACTTCCTGGACGTCGGCCGCGGGAACGCCGGAGCGCTCGAGGGCGGCCTTGATGGCCGCGGCGCCGAGGTCGGGAGCGGAAAGCGAAGACAGGCCGCCCAGGAACCTGCCGATGGGGGTGCGGGCGGCACTGAGAATGACGGGAGTTGTAGTGGGGTTTGACATACGAGAAAGGTAGGCGGGTGCGGAAGGATCGTAAACCAAGAAGGGGCGCAACAGCCAAACGGCGCGGGGAACCGGTGGGTGGCCGGGCTCTCATTCGCCCCTGCCCCACCGATTCCCCGCTGTTTCGGTCCTGCGCGGTATCGTAGTTGCGCCGTTTCGGCCTTGCGTCCTTTCGGTTCCGCGCCCTTTTGGTTCTGCGCCGTTCCGGGTCGTGCGTGGGTTCGGTACGGCGCGGTTTGGCTACGGTACCAACGCCCTCTCTTCCGCCTCCGCCTTCACCTTCGCAATGAACTCCTCCACCGCCATCACCTCCTGCTTCTTCCCCGCCCCGCGCACCCGCACCGCCACCGTCCCCGCATCCGCTTCGCGCTTTCCGATCACCGCCATGTACGGCACCTTCAGCACCTCGCCGTCGCGGATGCGGTAGTTGAGCGTCTCCTTGCGGTCGTCGAGATGGGCCCGGAGGCCCGCCTCGTGCATCCGCCGCACCACGTCCTGCGCGGCCAGCTCCACTTCATCGGTGATCGGCAGCACCCGGATCTGCTCCGGGGCGAGCCAGACCGGGAAGGCGCCGGCGAAGTGCTCGATGAGGATCGCGATGAAGCGCTCGAAGCTGCCGCTCACGGCCCGGTGGATCACCACCGGCCGGTGCATCTGGTTGTCCTCGCCCACGTACTCGAGGTCGAAGCGCTCGGGCGCGTTGTAGTCGAGCTGGATGGTGCCGAGCTGCCACAG
>JBJKPA010000408.1:0-4079 GCA_046706905.1 Gemmatimonadaceae bacterium | reverse complement strand
TCCTCGCGAGCAGGGACTGCGGCACCGCTCCGGCTCATCCTCGGTCTCACAGACCTAGACGGAATCGAGCTGGTGCCCGCAGTCAACTTGCGCGAAATCTGCTTCGGATGCGACATACAAGACGGATTTGTAATAGGGGGCTGCTGGGGGGTGGGGGCCCCCGGCGCGCGAGCGTGCCCTTGAAGCCCCACTCAAGAAATCCGTGTCATCCGATCCATCCGTATCATCTGTAGTTCTCACTTCCTGATGCCCGCCCGGCGCAGCAAAGCCAGGAACTCGCGTTCGGTCATCTCGCGGATGCCGTACTTCCGCGCCTCGTCCAGCTTCTCCCCCGGCGACTCGCCGACCACCACGAAGTCGATGGTCGGCCCCATGCTCTCGCTCGTCCGCCCGCCCAGCGACTCCACGAGCCGCTTCGCCTCGGGACGCGTGAGCGCGCCCATCCCGCCGGTGAACACGATGCGCTTGCCGGACAGCGGTCCCCGTTCGCGCCGCTCGCCGGTCACCTCCACCCCGGCGGCGAGCAGCCCGTCGATCACCCGCTTGCTCCGCGCGTCGCGGAAGAAGGCGTACACGTCCGCGGCGCGCTTCTCGCCCAGCCGCGGCGTCGCCGCCAGCTCCTCCCGGCCCGCCCTGCGCAGCGCGTCGAGCGTGCCGAACTGCTCGGCCAGGTCGCGCGCCACCGTGCTCCCGATCCCGGGGATCCCCAGCGCGTAGAGGAAGCGGTGCAGCTCGAGCTTCCGCGCCGCCGCGATCTCGGCCACCAGCTTCTTCGCCGACTTCTCCGCGAAGCCCTCCACTTTGCGGAGGTCCCCCGTCGTGAGCTTGAACAGATCGGGCAGCGCGGTGACCAGCCCCTGGTCCACCAGCGCGTTCGCCGTCTCCTCGCCGATGCCCTGCACGTCGAGCGCGCCCTCCGACGCGAAGTGCTGCAGCGAACGCTTGAGCTGCGCCGGACAGCCGAACCGGTTCGGGCAGCGCGTCATCGGCCCCTCGCGCACCACCGGCGTGCGGCAGGCCGGACAGCGCGCGGGCATCCGGAACCGCGCCTTGCGCTTGCCGCGCGACGGCAGGCGTTCCACGACCTCGGGAATCACGTCCCCGGCCCGATACACGCGCACCGTGTCACCCACGCGGATGTCGCGCTTCGCCACCTCCGACGCGTTGTGCAGCGTGGCCCGCGACACCGTGACGCCGCCCACCTCCACCGGGCGTAGCAGCGCCACCGGCGTGAGCAGCCCCGTGCGCCCCACCTGCACGGTGATGTCCTCCACGCGTGTGACCTCGACCCGCGGCGGGAACTTGTACGCCAGCGCCCACCGCGGGTGGTGCCCCGTGGATCCCATCCGCCGGCGCTCCGCGAGATCGGTCACCTTGATCACGATCCCGTCGATCTCGTAGCCCAGCCCGTCGCGCCGCTTCGCCATCGCCGAGTGGTACTTCTCGACGTCGGCCAGCGTCCGGCCGACGTCCGTGTAGTCCGTGGTGCGGAGCCCCCAGTCGCGCAGGGCGTCCAGGACCTCCGTGTCGTCGGCGAACGTCACCCCGTCGATGGCCATGATCTCGTACGAGATGAACCGCAGCGGCCGCTGGGCCGTGATCCGCGCGTCGAGCTGGCGCAGCGAGCCCGCCGCCGCGTTGCGCGGATTGGCGAACGGCTCCTCGCCGCGCTGTACGAGCCGCTTGTTGAGCGCCTCGAACCCGCGCAGCCCCATCATGATCTCCCCGCGCAGCGCCACGAACCGCGGCGCCGGCCGGCCGGTCGTGCGCAGCGCGAGCGGGATCGAGGGAATCGTCCGCACGTTGGCGGTCACGTCCTCGCCCTCGGTGCCGTTGCCGCGCGTCACCCCGCGCACCAGCCGTCCCTGCTCGTAGACCAGCTCCATGCTCGCGCCGTCGAGCTTGGGTTCGAGCAGGTAGCGCAGCCCGGCGCCCACCTCCTTTCGCATCCGCTCGTCCCACCGCGCCACCTCCTCGCGGTCGCGCGTCGAATCCAGGCTGATCATCGGCGCCGCGTGCCGCCGCGTCTCGAAGGCGCCGCTCGGCGTGCCCGACACGCGCTGGGTGGGCGAGTCGGGGGTCACCAGCTCCGGGTGGGCGGCCTCCAGCTTCTTGAGTCTGCGGACCAGCGCGTCGTACGCGTCGTCGGAGATGCGCGGGCGGTCGCGGACGTAATAGAGGTAGTCGTTCCGGCGAATCTGCTCGCGCAGGCGCTCGGCCGCCGCCCGGAGATCCGTTTTCTTCGCAGTCATTGGGGCCTCACCGGTCTCGATCCGGCAACATCGCCGTCACGCTCCCAATTGGTGGCGATCCATGCTATATTAAGACAGCGTTTGGACCTCTCCATCGGGCACCGAATCCCTCGAGAGGCGCCGGCCGCTCCCTCACAACGACGTGCAGTTCACCCCGAACGGCCCCCCCTGCCGTCGTTTTCCATCTTCGGAGGTCTCTTTCTCGGGAGGATCCACGTTATGAACAATCCAACGGTGAGCAGCCGCGTGGAAGAGCTGCTCCGACAGGCCGGCCGGGAGCGCCGGCGCGTGCGCGCCACCTACCGCTTTCACGGGGAGTCCGGCGTCACGGAACACGAGCGTCACTGGGAACCCTACGCCATTCGCGACGGCCACGCCGTCGTGTTCTCCTACCTGCGGAACGAATTCCGCTCGGTTCCCCTCAAGCAGATCGTGGACGTCGAGATCCACGACGTCGTCTTCGAGCCCAGGCGGCCGATAGAACTGTGAGACGGTGAGACGGTGAGTCGGTGCGTCGGTAAAACGACGGCCGCACCACCCTCCCACTGCCAAGAACGGCGCTGTCGGGCATCCCCTCTCACGCAATCCGTGAGGCGCCCGGTACTGCCTGCGTACCGGGCGGCGCAACCTCGGATGGAGCCGCCGCCTGGCCGCTCCCCGACGCGGAGGCCCGATGTCCCCCGATCAGGCCCTCATTTCTGCTCCGAGCTCGGGCGCTGCACCGCCCTGGCACACGCGCGAGCCGGCCGACGCCGCGGGCGCCCTCGGCTCCGGACCCGGCGGACTCTCCGCCGTCGAAGCCGCGCGCCGGCTGGCCGAGTTCGGACCCAACCGCATCGATGACGAGCCGGAAACGCCCTGGTGGCGCATGCTCCTCGGCCAGGTGCGCGATCCCCTCATCTACATCCTCCTCGCCGCTGCCGCGGTGAGCGCCGTCCTGCGCGACGTCAACGACACGGTCGTCATCCTCGCCGTCGTCGCGCTGAACTCGCTGATCGGATTCGTCCAGGAGTCCCGGGCGCAGAAGGCGATGCGCGCCCTCGCCCGGCTCGCCGCGCCCCTGGCCGTGGTCGTGCGCGACGGCGTCCAGACCGCTGTGCCGAGCGCCGAGGTCGTGGTGGGCGATCTCGTGGTGCTTGCGTCCGGCACGCGCGTGCCCGCCGACCTGCGCCTCCTCACCGCGCACCATCTGGGCATCGACGAGTCGCTGCTCACCGGCGAGTCGGTGCCCGTGGAGAAGGTCACCGAGCCGCTCGACGACCCGGCGCTCCTCGCCGGCGATCAGGTGAACATGGCGTTCGCGGGCACGGCGGTCGCGCACGGACGCGGGCGCGGCATGGTCGTGCGCACCGGACGCGGCACGCAGCTCGGCAGCATCGCGCAGGCCGTGCGGGCGATGGGGCCCGTGGTCACGCCGCTGCAGGAGTCGTTCGCCCGGTTCGGGCGCCGGGTGGGAGTCGTGATCCTCGCCCTCGCCGCCCTCGTCATCGTGATCGGCCTCGTGCGCGGGATGCCCCCCGCCGATCTCTTCCTCACCGCAGTCGCGATGGCCGTCTCGGCGATTACCGCCGGGCTCCCCGTGCTGCTCACGGTGACGCTCGCCATAGGCGCCCGCCGCATGGCGCGCCGGCGTGCCATCGTGCGCGCGCTGCCCGCGGTCGAGACGCTGGGCAGCACCACCGTCATCGGCTCGGACAAGACCGGCACGCTCACCCGCAACGAGATGACCGTGCGCGCCCTCTGGGCGGGCGGGGCGCGGTACGACGTGACCGCCGCCGATGGCTCCGATGGGCGGGTCGCGGGACCCGGCGGCCCCGTGGCCGCGGC
>JBJKPA010000407.1:0-3617 GCA_046706905.1 Gemmatimonadaceae bacterium | reverse complement strand
CGTGTCTTCCACAGGATGGAGGTCCGCAACCTCGCCACCGGCAAGACGACGAGCTGGCACGACATGCAGTCGGTGACCTTCTCCAACGACTCGAGGTTCGCGCTGCTCACCACGAAGCCCGCGGCCGGCGGCCGCGGCGGACGTGGCGGGTTCGGCGGCGGATTCGGCGGCCGCGGCGGTGGTGGCGCCGAGCCGGCGAGCCACGGGTCGGACGTCATCCTGCTCGACCTCGCCACGGGGCGCGGTCAGCTCATCGGCAGCGTCGCCGACGCCGAGTTCAACCGGACGGGCAACATGCTCGCCTACACGATCGACGCCGCCGTCCCCGACGGGAACGGGCTGTTCGTGATCGACCTCGCCACCGGGAGCACCCGCACGCTGGACAACGATTCCCGGATCTACAGCCGGCTCGCCTGGAACGACTCGGGCACCGGCCTCGCCGTGCTCAAGGGCAGGGCCGTGCCGAAGATGCTCGACCGCGACAACGTGCTGCTGGCGATCCCGAGCGCGTACGCCGCCGTCTACGACTCGTCGTACACGCCCGACACCCTGAGCGCGGCCGCCGCCGGCTTCCCCGCCGATTGGGTGATCAGCGAGCACGCTCCGCTCACCTGGAGCACCGACGGCCGCCGCGTCTTCTTCGGCGCCGCGCCCCAGACCCCGGCGCGCGACACGGTCACCATCAGGAGCACCGACACCACCGCCGACGTGGACGTCTGGCGCACCGCCGACCGGTACATCCAGTCGGTGCAGATGGTGCGCGCGCAGCAGGACCGGAACTTCACCTACCGCGAAGCGTTCGATCTGGCGCGCCACGCCTACGTCCCGCTCAGCGATTCCACGATGCGCGACCTGCAGGTCTCGGTGGACGGCCGGTGGGCGGTGGGCCGCGACGCGCGCGCCTACATCTCCGACTGGAAGCCCGCCGCCGCCGACTTCTATCGCGTGAACACGGCCACCGGCGAGCGGACGCTGATGTTCAGGGATCAGCTCACCCAGGGCGCCACCTTCGGCATCGCCCCCGACGGCCGCCACTTCCTTTATTGGAAGAACGGCAAGTTCCAGTCCTACGATCTCGACACGGGCGCGAGCACCACGCTCGGCGCCGGCGCGCCGAGTTTCGTGAACACGGAATACGACCACCCGGGGCCCAAGCCGTCGTGGGGCGTGGCTGGATTCACCGCCGACGGCAAGGGCGTGATCGTGCAGACGAAGTACGACCTCTGGACGCTTCCCTTCGACGGCGGCAAGGCGACCGACCTCACCGGCGATTTCGGCGCGCAGCACAAGACGATCCTCCGCCTCGCGCGCCCGGCGCCCATCGCCCCCACGGCCAGCCCGCAGGAGCGCACCGGCGATCTGTGGGACCTCTCCAGGCCGCAGACCCTCTCCGCGTTCGGCGACCGCACCAAGCAGGGCGGCTTCTATACGCTGGCCGACGGCAAGGTCACGAAGCTCGTGTACGACGACGCGTCGTACGGCGGACTCCAGAAGGCCGCGAACGCCGACCGGTACCTGTTCTCGCGGCAGACCTTCACCGAATCACCCGACCTCCGCGTGTCGGGCGCCGACCTCGCCGACGCCAGGCAGATCACCAAGTCCAACCCGCAGCAGGCCGAGTTCCGCTGGGGGCACGACAAGCTGTTCGACTTCACCGACCGCTACGGGCACAAGCTGCAGGGGCTGCTCTGGCTCCCCGACGATTACAAGCCGGGCGAGAAGCTCCCCATGCTCGTCACGTTCTACGAGAAGAACTCGCAGCTCCTGAACGTCTATCCGATGCCCGAGCTGCTGGTGAGCATGGGACGGCCGGCCATCGAGGCGGTGAGCCGCGGCTACATCGTGATGATCCCCGACATCTACTACAACACCGGCACCTCCCACGACGATCAGCTCAACTGCGTCGAGGCGGCCACGAAGAAGGTCATCGCGATGGGCTACGCCGATCCGAAGCGCATCGGGCTGCACGGGCACAGCTACGCGGGCGAGGGCGCGGCGTACATCGCCACGCGCTCGCGGCTGTTCGCCGCCGTGGGCGAGGGCGCGGGCGTGACCGACACCTACACCGACTTCAATCAGGAATGGGGTTGGTCGTACCAGAACCAGCGCGGCAGCTCGGGGGAGAACGGCGACCAGTACTACATCTACGGGCAGGGGCGCTGGGGCTTCTCCCCCTGGCAGCGGCCCCAGGTGTATCACGACGAGTCCGCGCTCACCCACGTGCCGGAGGTCACCGAGCCGATCCTCATCATGCACGGCACCTCCGACCCGACGGTGAACTTCATCGAGAGCCTCAACTTCTACAACGCGCTGCGCTTCAACGGCAAGACGGCCTACCTGCTGGCCTACATCGGCGCGCAGCACCACGTGAGCACGCTCGCCGACCGCAAGGACCTCACGACCCGCTTCTTCCAGTTCTTCGACCACTATCTCCTGGGAGATCCGGCGCCCGACTGGATGACGAAGGGCGTGCCCTTCCTGCAGCGGTCGGTCCTCATGAACCCGGGATCGGACAAACCGTAGCGTCGGGCGGTTGACGACGAGAGATTTACCGAATCCGTATCACTCCGCGGCGCCGTCGCTCTTGCGGCGGCGCCGCGTGCATCCGAGTATGCACACGCACCGTCGCCCGCGCCGGAGTGAACGATGAATACGCTCGTGCAGGACGTGCGCTATGCGATCCGGACCCTGGCCAGGGCGCCCGGGTTCGCCGCGATCGCCGTCCTGACCCTCGCCCTCGGCATCGGCGCCACCACGGCGCTGTTCTCCGTGGTGAACGGGGTCCTGCTGAATCCGCTCCCCTACCCCGACGCCGGCCGGCTCGTCGCCATCTACGAGGACGCCCCCGGCTTCCACAAGGCGCCGATCAGCTACCTCAACTTCCTCGATTGGCGGCGGATGTCGCTCAGCTTTTCCTCGATGGCCATCTACCGCTATCAGGACTACGACTTCACCGACCCCAGGGAAGCCGAGCGCCTGAGCGGCATGATGATCTCGGCCGACTTCCTCCACACCCTGGGCCTGGCCCCCGTCGCCGGCCGCGACTTCACGGCCACGGACGACCGCCCCGGGGCCCCACCCGTCGCGATCCTCGGCGGCGGATTCTGGAAGCGCCGCTTCGGCGGCTCCCCGACCGTCCTCGGCCGCACCATCACGCTCGACGGCACGCCGTACACCGTGGTCGGCGTCATGCCCGCCGGCTTCACCTTCTACGGGCCGGCGCGCGACGTCTACACCCCCATCGGCCAGTGGACCGATCCCGCCTTCCGCGACCGCACCGTGGACGTGAGCTCGCACGCCGTGGGCCGGCTGGCGCCGGGCGTCACCCTGCCCCTGGCCCGGGCCGACATGAACACCGTGGCCCGCAACCTCGCCGCGACCTACCCCGTCGCCGACAGGAACCTCGGCATCACGCTCGTTTCGATGAAGCAGGACCTCGTGGGCAACGTCCGCCCCTTCCTGCTCGTGCTGCTCGCCGCCGTCGGCTGCCTGCTGCTCATCGCCTGCGCGAACGTCGCCGGGCTGCTGCTCGCCCGCGCCCTCGCCCGCTCGCGCGAGTTCGCGATCCGCGCGGCGCTGGGGGCCACGCGCCGGCGCGTCGTGCGGCAGCTCCTCAC
>JBJKPA010000406.1:0-4228 GCA_046706905.1 Gemmatimonadaceae bacterium | reverse complement strand
CGCAAGGCGGCGCTCACCGTGGCCGTCGCCCGCACGGCCGACAGCCTGCGCGGGCACCCGCCGCGGGCCACGCGCGAGGCGCGGCTCATGCGCCAGGTCGCGCTCACGACCAGCCTCTACGACAATCTGCGCCAGCAGGACGGACAGGCGCAGATCGCCCTGACCAGCGACGTCGCCGACGTCCGGGTCCTGGACCCCGCGGCCGTGCCGCCGTGGCCGGTGAAGGATACGAGTCTCCGTATCATCGCCTTCGCCATCGTGGCCGGCCTCGGGGTCGCCATCCTCGGGGTGGTGTTCTTCGATCGGTGGGACCCGCGGTTCCGGCATCCGAACCAGGTGACCGGCGAGATGGGCCTCCCGATCCTCGGCGCCCTGCCCCACGTGAAGGCCGCCCGCCAGAAGCCGAACGCCGAGGAGGCCGACGTCGGCTTCCGCGAGGCGATCCGCGGCCTGCGGCTGAACGTGGCGTTCGCCCACGGCGCCGCCGGCCCGACCATGTTCACCGTGGTCAGCCCCGGCAGCAGCGACGGCAAGTCGTTCGTGACGTTCAATCTGGCGCGCGCCTTCGCCGAGAACGGCCTGCGCACGCTGCTCATCGACGGCGACCTCCGGCGCGGCGCCCTGCACCGGCGCTGCCAGATCACCCGCAAGCCCGGCCTCACCGACGCGCTCGCCGGCGCCGTCGCGCCCGAGACCGTCGCCCGCCCCACCCCCTTCCCCAACCTCCACGTCATCCCGTCCGGCACGCGCCGGCACGAGGCCCCCGAGCTGCTCGGCTCGGAGGCCATGCGCCACCTCATGGGCGAGATGCGCTCCCGATTCGACGTCATCATCTGCGACAGCACGCCGCTCACCGCCGGCATCGACGGATTCATGCTCGGCGTCGCGACCGGCAACATGCTGCTCGTGCTGCGCACCGGCGTCAGCGACTGGCAGATCGCCCAGGCCAAGCTCGACGTGCTCACCCGCATGCCGGTGCGCCTGCTCGGCGTGGTCCTCAACGACGTTCCCCGCACGACTCCCTACACGTACTACACGCATTACCTGCCGGGATACGAAACGGAGGCGGAGGTGCACGCTCCCGCCGCCCGGGTCCTTACTACGGAGACGGCCTGAGCTCATGTGTGGAATCGTCGGATACGTCGGGCACCGCAGCGCGGGCCCCATTCTCATCGAAGGACTCGCCCGGCTGGAGTATCGCGGCTACGACTCCGCGGGGATGGCCGTGCAGAACGGCTGCGGCCTCGTGGTCCAGAAGCTGGCCGGCCGCCTCGGCAACCTGCGCGCGCTGGCCAGCGAGCATCCCATCGTCGGCACGTGCGGCATCGGGCATACGCGCTGGGCCACGCACGGGGCCCCCACGCGGGACAACGCCCACCCGCACGTGGACTGTGACGGACACATCGCCGTGGTACACAACGGCATCGTCGAGAACGCCGACACGCTGCGCGCGCAGCTCCTGGCCGACGGCCACCAGATCCGCTCGGAGACGGACAGCGAGCTCATCGCGCACCTGATCGAGGCCAGCGCCGGCGACAGCCTGGAAGCCCGCGTCGCCCTCGCGCTGCGGCGCATCCAGGGCACGTACGGGCTCCTCGTCGCGTCGTCCGACGACCCCGAGAAGCTCGTCGTCGCCCGGCGCGGGTCGCCGGTCCTGCTCGGCCTGGGCAAGGGCGAGCACTTCGTGGCCTCCGACGCGAGTGCGCTCCTCGAGCACACCCGCGAGGTGGTCTACCTCAACGACGGCGATCTCGCCGTGCTCACCGCCGGGAGCTACCACGTGGTCGACGACCGCGCCGTGCTCCAGGCGCGCCCGGTGGACGCCATCGAGTGGGAAGCCGAGGCCATCCAGCTCGGCCAGCACCCGCACTTCATGCACAAGGAGATCTTCGAGCAGCCGGCCACCCTGCACGACGTGCTCCGCGGGCGGCTCCTCGCCGCCGAGGGCACCACCCGGCTGAACGGCCTCAACCTCACGCCCGAGCATTGCCGCGCCGTCGAGCGCATCCTGATCATCGGGTGCGGCAGCTCGTGGCACGCCGGCCTCGTGGGCCGGCACTACCTGGAAACCATCGCCGGCATTCCGGTCGAGGTGGAGTACGCCTCCGAATTCCGCTACCGACGCGCGCTGCGCATGCCCGGCACGCTCACGCTGGCCGTGTCGCAGTCGGGCGAGACGGCCGACACGCTCGAGGCGCTGCGCATGGCGCGCGCCGCCGGCTCGCGCGTGCTCGGCGTGGTCAACGTCGTGGGCAGCACGATCGCCCGCGAGGCCGACGGCGGCGTGTATCTGCGCGCCGGCCCGGAGGTCGGCGTGGCCTCGACCAAGGCGTTCACGTCGCAGATCGTCGCGCTGCTCATGATCGCCGTGTACCTGGGGCGCCACCGCGGCATGCCCGTGGAGCGCGGGCGGCGCATCATCGCGCAGTTGGAGCGGCTGCCCGAGCTGGCCGAGCGGGTGCTCGCGCTCGACGCGCAGGCGGCCGAGGTCGCCCAGGATCTCGCCCGGGCGGACGACGCGCTCTATCTCGGGCGCGGCGTCAACTTCCCGGTGGCGCTCGAGGGGGCCCTCAAGCTCAAGGAAATCAGCTACGTGCACGCCGAGGGCTATCCCGCGGCCGAGATGAAGCACGGCCCGATCGCGCTGATCGACGAGGCGATGCCGGTCGTCGTGCTCGCCCCGCGCGACCGCGCCTACGCCAAGACCGTCTCCAACATGCAGGAGGTGCGCGCCCGCGGCGGGCGCATCATCGCCTTCACGTCGGAGGGCAACGGCGACCTCAGCAGCCTCGCCGCGCACCAGCTGCGCCTGCCCCGCGCGCCGTCGATCCTCGCGCCCGTCATCGCGTCGATCCCGCTGCAGCTCCTGGCCTATCACACGGCCATCCTCAGGGACTGCGACGTGGACCGGCCGCGCAACCTCGCCAAGAGCGTCACGGTGGAGTAGCGATGCGTCTTCCGTATATGGGGCGCCGGCTCGCCTGCGCCCTCAGCCTCCTCGTCGCGGCGCCGCTGGCCGCGCAGCAGCCCGCCGCCCCGGCGGGCGGCGACTTTCACGTCGGCGACCGCGTGCTGCTCACCGTGGACGGCGAGCAGCAGTTGAGCGACACCTTCACGGTGGTCCCGGGCCCGGCGCTCGATCTGCCGACGATCGGCACGATCTCGCTCGCCGGCGTGCGCCACGCCGATCTCCAGTCGTACCTCACGCAGGCCATCGGCCGCTACGTGCGCGACCCGAGCGTGCATGCCACGGCGATGATCCGGCTGGGCGTGCTGGGGGAGGTCCAGCATCCGGGCTTCTATTCGCTGCCGGCGCAGAGCCTGATGAGCGACGCCCTGATGGCCGCCGGCGGGCCCACCAACAAGGCAAACCTCGCCCGCGCCAAGATCGAGCGCGACAACCGGCCGGCCGTGGCGCCCGACTCCCTGGCCCGCGCGCTGACCGGCGGGCTGACCCTGGCCGAGCTGGGCCTGCGTTCCGGCGACCAGATCGACGTCCCGGCCCAGGCCGATGCCGAGCGCACGGCCCAGATCATCGGCATCCTCGTCACGATCCCCGTGGCGCTCGTCGCGCTCATACGCGTTCTATGAAACTCGCCTCCGTGGTCGGCGCGCGGCCCAACTTCATGAAGCTCGCGCCGCTGGCCGCCGCCCTGGCGCAGCGGGACGGGGTCGAGCACTTCGTCATCCACACCGGGCAGCATTACGACGCCGCGATGTCGGACACCTTCTTCCGCGACCTCCGGCTGCCGGCGCCCCGGTACCAGCTCGCGGTCGGCTCCGGATCCCACGGCCAGCAGACGGCGGCCACCATCGAGCGCATCGAGCCGGTGCTCGCCGACGAGCGCCCCGACGTCGTGATCGTGTACGGCGACGTCAACTCCACCGTCGCGGCGGCGCTCACGGCGGCCAAGCTCCACCTGCCGGTCGCCCACGTCGAGGCGGGGCTGCGCAGCGGCGACCGAACGATGCCCGAAGAGATCAACCGCCTCGTGACCGACAGCATCGCCGACATCCTGCTCGCGCCGTCGCCCGACGCGGTGGACAATCTGCGCCGCGAGGGGCACCCCGCGAGCCGGGTCCATTTCGTGGGCAACATCATGATCGACGTCCTGTGCTACGCGCTCGACCCGGAGCGTCGCGCCCCCCTGCCCGCGCCGGCCCGCGCCCCCACGCCCGCGTATGCGCTGGCCCCCCTCCAACCCCCCCAGCAACATGCAAAAACCCC
>JBJKPA010000405.1:0-17268 GCA_046706905.1 Gemmatimonadaceae bacterium | reverse complement strand
GGATCAGAACGGCAACGTGATGACCGGCCAGACCATCGGGTGGACCAGCAGCAACGCGGCGGTGGCGAAGGTCAGCAGCTCGGGGCTGGTGTCGGCGGTGAGTGCCGGGTCGGCCACGATCACGGCGGCGACCGGCGGCAAGAGCGGCACGGCGAGCATCACGGTGGCGGCTGCCGCGGCCCCGCCCGCGGCGGCGGTCGTGACGACGGTGGCCGTGACGCCGGCGTCGGTGAGCGACACCGAGGGCCAGACCGCGCAGCTGTCGGCGACGGTGAAGGATCAGAACGGCAACGTGATGACCGGCCAGACCATCGGGTGGACCAGCAGCAACGCGGCGGTGGCGAAGGTCAGCAGCTCGGGGCTCGTGTCGGCGGTGAGTGCCGGGTCGGCCACGATCACGGCGGCGACCGGCGGCAAGAGCGGGACGGCGAGCATCACGGTGGCCGCCGCTCCGGCGCCCGCGCCGGTCGTGACGACGGTGGCGGTCACGCCGGCCTCGGTGAGCGACACCGCGGGCCAGACGGCTCAACTCACGGCGGTGGTGAAGGATCAGAACGGCAACGTGATGACTGGCCAGACCATCGGCTGGAGCAGCAGTGATACGACGGTCGCGAAGGTGAACGGGTCGGGACTCGTGTCCGCTGTGGGCGCCGGGTCGGCC
This sequence comes from Gemmatimonadaceae bacterium, assembly GCA_046706905.1. Lineage (GTDB taxonomy): Bacteria > Gemmatimonadota > Gemmatimonadetes > Gemmatimonadales > Gemmatimonadaceae > JAGWRI01. Next base: position 16,607 of record JBJKPA010000405.1, on the reverse strand, counting down.
ACGATCACGGCGGCGACCGGTGGCAAGAGCGGCACGGCGAGCATCACGGTGGCGGCGGCGCCGGTGAGCAACCCCGGTGCGGTCACGGATCTCTCGGTCGCGGCCGTGTCCGACTCGAGCGCGACGCTCTCCTTCACGACGGTCAGCGACGGGACCGGCCAGCCGGCGAGCTACGACGTGCGGTACGCCGTCGGCACCATGAGCTGGGGCTCGGCGGCCTCGGTGTCGGCGGGGAGCTGCAAGACGCCGCTCGCCGAGTCGAGCATCGGCACGAAGGTGCAGTGCACCGTGCTCGGCCTCGCGGCGTCGACCGGATATCAGTTCGAGCTGGTGGCCTTCCGCGGCACGCTGAACGTGGCCGCGGTGTTCGGCCCGCTGTCGAACGTCGCGGGCGGCACCACGACGGCGGCGCCGGTCGTCCCGGTCGTGACGACGGTGTCGGTCTCGCCGGCCTCGGTGAGCGACAGCGTGGGCGAATGGGCGCAGCTCACGGCGACGGTGAAGGACCAGAACGGCAACGTGATGACCGGCCAGCCGGTGAGCTGGTCGACCAGCGACGCGACGGTTGCCACGGTCTCGACGGCCGGCTTGCTGAACGCCGCCGGCGCCGGCACGGCGACGATTACCGCGTCGGTGGGCGGGGTGATGGGGACGGCGGCGGTGACGGTGGCGGCGGCCGCCGTGCAACCGCCCGTCTCCGGCGAGCCCTCATACGATCCGGCGACGGAGGTGCTCGTGTACGCCGACGCCGCGAATTCCTATACCGATCCGCAGTCCATGCTGAACCTGGCGAACACCGGGGCGACCACCTGGGCGCCCGGGTTCGGGGTCGAACCCGGCCTGCAGGTCATCAACGAGAACTCCAGCGGAACCGGCAACGCGCTGCGGGAAGTGTACAGCGGCGCCTACCAGGACAGTCATGACTGGGACCTGCTGAACGCGCCGGCCACGCCGGACACGGCGACGCAGTTCTTCACCTACTACGCGCGGGTGACCCTGAGTGCCCCGTTGACCGGCGCGCTGGCCGTGAAGTGGTTCATGGCGTTCCACCGCGACGGCACGCGCGTGCAGTGGAACACGCACGATCACCTGCCGTGCGCGGCGCAGCCCGGTGGCGTGGACACGTACTGGCAGGTGTACGACCAGGCGGCCACGGCGTGCCAGGGCAACCAGCCCGTGGGCCCCTACCCCGCGCAGATGTTCGACGGCAAGTGGCACCGCTATACTTACGAGTATCGGCCGAACACGTCCGCCGGCTCGCGGGACGGCATCGCGCGCATGTGGGTGGACGGCGCCAAGGTGATCGACATTTCGGCGTCCGCGGTCGGCGTCACCCCCGCCGGCGGCTACAAGCCGTGGTGCAATTGGGACGATGTGGACGGGTTGTCCACCGAGGGCGTGGTGCTCATTCGGTGGGCAAGCGCGCAGACGACCTCGACGCCGGGGTATACGCTTGATCTGGACAACTTCGTGTGGTGGCGAGCGAAGTGAGAATGGACGCGGCGGAGCCGTCGGGGTGCGGGTCGATCGCTCCCCGGCGCTGCTCCCGCCGCCGTTTCGCGTCGGATCCGGGCGTGGATCCGCCCTCGTGGCGGTGCTGGTCGCGCTACTCGCTTCCTGCGGCGCAGATCCTGTAGGCCCGTCGGCGCCCGCGAACCAGGCGCCCTCGTACTCGCCCGCGGCCGACATCCTCGTCTACGCCGACTCCATGGAGGCGTACGCCGATCCGACCTCGATGCTGGCGCGGGCGAACGCCGACACGGCGGGCTGGGCGCCGGGATTCGGCGTCGACGCCGGCCTCCAACTCGTCCGCCCCGGCTACGGGGGCACGGGCCAGGCATTGCGCGAGGCGTACTCGGGCGCGTACCAGGGAAGCGAGGACTGGGATCTGCGCAACGTGCCGGCCACGCCCGATACCGCAACCCAGTTCTTCCAGTACGAGGGCCGGGTCACGTTGCAGGCGCCGCTCGGCTCCTCCGTACTGGCGGTCAAGTGGTTCATGGCGTTCCACGCCGACGGTACCCGCGTGCAGTGGAACACGCACGACCACCTGCCGTGCACGGCCCAGGCGCCTGGAGAATCCGGGTACTGGCAGGTCTACGATCAGGCGGAGACCTCGTGCCAGGGCAACCAGCCCGTGGGACCGTATCCGGACCAGGTGTTCGACGGCCAGTGGCACCGGTTCACGTACGAGTATCGGCCCAACACGTCGCCGGGATCCCGCGACGGAATAGCGCGGATGTGGATCGACGACACGAAGGTGATCGACATCTCCGCGTCGGCCGTCGGGGTGACCCCGCCGGGCGGCTACAAGCCGTGGTGCCAGTGGGACGACGTGGACGCGCTCTCGACGCATGGCGTGGTGTTGCTGCGCTGGGCCAGCACGCAGACCACGGCGACGCCCCCGTACACCATCGACATGGACGATTTTCTCTGGTGGCGCGCCCGCTGAGCGCGCCGGGCGGCCGTCAGCCGACCGCGCTCCAGCGCTGGCGCCACGCCTCGAACATCAGCAGGCTCCACACCAGGTGTCCGTTGTCTTCCCGCCCGGAACGGTGCGCCTGCCACACGCGCCCCACGGCGCGGGGATCGAAGAAGCCGCCCCGTTGCAGGCTCCCCGGCGACAGGAGATCGTCGGCCCATTGCCGCAGAGCCCCGCGCAACCACGCCGCGATCGGAATCTCGAATCCCATCTTCGGGCGCTCGAACAGGGGCCGCGGCACGTAGCGCGCCAGCACTCGCCGCAGCAGGACCTTGCCCTGGCGTTCGTCGGTCCGCCACGCGAGCGGGAGCCGCCACGCGAACTCGGCGACGCGATGGTCGAGCAGCGGAACGCGCCCCTCGAGGCCGACGACCATCGACGCCCGGTCCAGCTTCGTGAGCAGGTCGTCGGGCAGGTACGCCGCCGCGTCCGCCAGCATCATCCGCTCGGTGCACGACGTTCGGACCGGGTTCGCGAGCAGATCGGAGACCCGGTCGAGACGCGTCGCCGCGGGCGGCTGCCGCAGGAGCGCCTCCGGCGCCCCGGTCGTGGAGATCAGACGCCGGTACACCGCTTCGATGCCGGGCGCCTCGATCAGATCGGCGGCCTTCGTGAACTTCGAGACGCGCCGGCCGGCGATCTGCGGGAACGTCGCGGTCATCCGTCGCACCACGGCCGCGTTCACGCGGCGCACGCCCACCGGCACCGGACGCAGGCGCCGCCAGATGCGTCCGCTCAACCGATACCGCTCGTAGCCGCCGAAGAGCTCGTCTCCGCCGTCGCCCGACAGCGCCACGGTCACGTGCTGCCGGGCGAGCGCCGAGACCAGGTGGGTCGGGATCTGCGAGGCGTCGGCGAGCGGCTCGTCGTACATGTCGGGCAGCATCGGAATGACGGCCTGCGCCTCGTCCGGCGTGACCTGCAGCTCGGTGTGCGCGGTTCCGAGTGCGCCGGCGATGTCCCGCGCGTACGGCGCCTCGTCGTACCGCGCTTCGGAGAATCCGATCGTGAAGGTCCGAACGGGCCGCGTGGACAGCGACTGCATGACGGCCACGACGAGCGACGAATCGATGCCGCCGGACAGGAACGCGCCGAGCGGCACGTCGGCGATCATGCGGAGCCGCACGGCATCGCGCAGCAGCTCGTCGAGCTGGTCCTCGGCGTCGGCGATGGAGCCGTCGAACGGCGCGGCCGTGCCGGCGCGGGCGCTCTCCTCGAGCGACCAGTAGGGCTCGGGCCGCCACGGCGCCTCGGCCGCGGACAGGCGCATCCAGTGGCCCGGCGCGAGCTTCATGGCGTCGGCGAACACGGAGTCGGGCGACGGCACGTATCCGTAGCGCAGATACTGGAGCATCGCGGACGGAGCGACGGTGCGCCGGAAGCCAGGATGGGCCAGCAGCGCCTTCAGCTCGGAGCCGAAGAGCAGATCGCCGCCCGGCGTCCGTCCGACGTAGAGCGGCTTGATTCCCATCCGGTCCCGCACGAGATACATCGCCCGTTCGTGCGCGTCCCAGACGGCGAACGCGAACATGCCGACGAACCGCCGCACCGCGTCGGGGACGCCCCATTCGACGAACGCGGCGAGCAGGACTTCGGTGTCCGAGCCTCCGCGGAACCGGTGCCCCGCGGCGTGGAGCTCGTCGCGCAGCGCGGCGAAGTTGTAGACCTCACCGTTGTAGCAGATCGCGTAGCGGCCGCCTTCGCTGCGCATGGGCTGGTGGCCCTGGGCGGTGAGATCCACGATGGACAGCCGTCGATGCCCGAAGGCGATCGGGCCGTCCACCCACTCGCCCGCGTCGTCCGGCCCGCGATGCGCGAGCGCGTCGCGCATCGCGCGGACGGTGCCGCGCATCTCGTCGGCGCTTCGGCTCGTGGCGGCCCACACCCCCGCAATGCCGCACATCGTCAGTGCGCGGCGCGGGGGCGTGCGACGGCGGCCAGCATGCGGCTCCGATCGGCGTCCCACGAATACTCGGACTCGACGGCCTGGCGCCCGTGCCTGCCGAGGCACCGCCGCCGCTCCGGGTCGGCGGCCAACGCCACCAGCGCGTCCGCCAGCGCTGCGACGTTCCCCGGCGGCACGAGCACCCCCGCGCCCGTCTCCTCGAGCACGCGCCGCATGGGGCGCACGTCCGACGCGACGATGGGCAGTCCGGCGGCCATGTAGTCGAACAGCTTGTTCGCCAGGGTGATGTCGATGTGCTCGGTGAACAGGAACGGCAGAATGCCGATCGCGGCGTGCGCGTAGTACGCGGCGTGCTCGGAGTGGATCTTCCATCCGAGCAGGCGCACGTGCTCCGACACACCGGCTTCGGCCACGCGCTGGGCGATCCGTGCCTGCTCCGGTCCGTCGCCGACGATGGCGAGCGCCAACTCGGGGGCGGACTGCCGGGCGCGGGCCATCGCGTCCACCGCATCGAGCAGTCCGCGGTCCGACAGCAGATTGCCCAGGAAGATCACCACCGTGCGGTCCTCCCAACCCGCCAGGTCCGACGGCAGCGGTGGCCGGACGCGCAGATCGGGAAGCGGCCACGGCGTGTTGCCGACCACGAACACGGCCTCCGGCGCGGCGCCGATCTCCAGGCACCGCTGACGCGACTCCTCCGACACCACGAACACGGACGTCGCCCTCCGGATCACGAAGCGGTCGAGCATCTCGGCCGCCGCGGCATTGCGCGCGATCCGCGACCCGAGCCCCGGATGGGCGTCGCGGTTGGAGCGGAGCGCCACGGGATACACATCCGCCATCTCGTAGTGCACGGGGATCCCGAGGAGCCCTCCCACGAAGATCACGGCCGGCGCCAGCGGGAGATCGCGCACGATCAGGCGGTCGGCGCCGAAGTCGCGGCTCTCCCGCAGGATGTGCCACACCCAGAACGGATTGAGAAAGAGCGGAAAGAGAAGGCGCCGGCCCAACGTGCCCGGGGCGACGGTCGGAAGGCGGTTGACGTCCATCCACTCCACCGGTTCGTGCCGCGGCTTGGCGTTGGGATTGCCGGCGAGCAGCCGCACGCGGTACCCGACGTCGGCCAACGCCTGCGTCTGCTTGCGAACCCGGGTCGCGTTGCGCGGCCAGTCGCCCTGATAGACGTACAAGACGCGTCCGTTCACCGCGCGGCCGTCTCCCAGTCCACGAGGCGATCGTGCGGCACCCTGCACACGACCCAGCGGAACTTGCCCGAAGCTTCCGGCGGGATGTCGTCCACGATGCGCGTCTCCACGCGCATCGCCTCGCCGAGCCGCTCGCGCAGCCCCGCCTCGAGTTCCGATCGCTGCGCCGCCGTGAACTCGGCCGACGGCACGATGGACACGGTCACGTGGTCCGGCTCGTCCTGCACGACCTGCGACCGGACGATCTGATCGAACGGCTTGAACGGGTGCGTCAACACCGACGGCGACACGAACCGGCCGTCGGGCGTCACGACGATGTCTTCGGCTTTCGTCGTCACGTCGGCCAGGCCGCCCAGGCCGCGCCCGCAGGGGCACGGCTCGTCGGGGTGGCGCGACACGTCGGACGTCTGGTTTCGGATCAGCGGCATGCCGCGATTCCACAGGCTGGTGCCCGTGAGAATCCCCGTCTCGCCCCGGGGCACCGGCCGACCCGCTTCATCGGTCAGCTCCGTCACGCCGTACTCGTCGAACAGGTGCTTGCCGCCGTGCCGCTCGCATTCCCCGGCGAAGATCGCCCGCTCGGCCAGGCCGTAGAAGTCGAACACGGGCGCCGAGAACGCGGCGCGAATCGCCTCCCGCTGCACCGGGTGCAGCGTCTCCGACGACGTGAGCACCGTGCGCATGGGCAGGCGCTCGCCGCGCCGGAGCAGATGCCGGGCGATCACGAACAGCGTGGACGGATAGCCCTCGATGGCCCGGATCCCGCGCCGGCGCATCTCCGCGATGTACAGCGGCAGGGTCCGCTCGGAGAGATGGAACGACGAACACCAGAGTTGCCGTTGCACGTAGTCCGGACGCCAGTAGGGCGGACGCTGCTGCGCCACGGGCACGACCACGCGCCCCAGAAACAGCGCGCACCACTCGCCGTCGCGCATCCCGGCCCAGCGCTGCTGTCGCCGGTACGCCGCGGAGTTCGCGACGAGCATCGAGCGGTCGTACCAGAGCGAGAGCGGCGAGCCCGTGGTGCCGCTGGTGTGTCCGTGCACCAGACGGTTCGCGGGAGCGGCCAGCATGTCGTGCCCTGCCCCACGGATGTCCGCCTTCGTCACGACGGGAAGGAGCGGCAGGTCGGCGACGCCCTGTACCTGCCCCGGGTTCACCCCGTGCTCGGCCCAATGGCGGCGATAGAACGGAACGTGGGCGTGGGCGAATCCGACGATCGCCCGCACGCCCTCGTCCTGCAGCTCGCGCAGGGCGTCCGGATCCCACCACTGACTCTTCTCCCATTCGGCGAGGAGCCGGCGAAAGGCGGCGCCGTCCCACTGCCGGCGGCGGCCGAACGCGTACGCGTTCAACAGCGCCACCTGAACCCAGGCGGGTGCCCGTCGGTACGCGCGCTCCGTCCACGCCATCTCGTGTCTCCCACCTAGCGGTTATCGGCCCGGCTTCCGGCACGAATCCTGCAAGTCTCGGGCCATGCATCGGGCCCCGCGCCGGCCGGTGGTGTGCCGGACGGTGGCCCTTCGTCGCGTATTCAATGACCGGATTCCCTGCGTTAACGATCCTTGAGCACCGCATGCCTTCCGCGGTTCCGCGCTGATGTGCGGGATCTGCGGCATCGCGCACGCCGAAGCCGGCCGGCCGATCGACCAGACGAAGCTCTCGCGGATGCGCGACGCCCTGGCGCACCGCGGGCCGGACGGCGCGGGGCTGCACGTCGAGGCAGGGGTGGGCCTCGCACACCGGCGACTCAGCATCATCGACGTCGCCGCCGGCGCCCAACCGCTGTGCAACGAGGATGCCACGGTCTGGGTGTCGTTCAACGGCGAGATCTACAACTACCGGTCGCTCGCCCAGCGGCTTACCGCGCGCGGCCACGCGTTCCGCACGCGAAGCGACACGGAAGTGCTCGTCCACGCCTACGAGGAGTGGGGCGACGCGTTCGTCGAGCAGCTCAACGGCATGTTCGCGTTCGCCCTCCACGACGTGAAGCGCGGGCGCGTCCTGTTGGCGCGCGACCACCTGGGCATCAAGCCGCTCTTCTACCGCACCGAGGGTCGCACGCTGCTCTTCGCGTCGGAGATCAAGGCCATCCTCGCGGCCGGCGTCGCCCCCGCCCCGCGCGCGGAAAGCGTGCAGGAGTACCTGATCTTCCGGTACGTAGCCGGGCGGAATTCGCTGTACGAAGACATCCACCGGCTTCCGCCGGGGCACGTGGCGGTATGGGAACACGGCCGCCTGACGACGAAGCGGTACTGGCTCCCGCCGGACCAGGAAGGCGGACCCACGGCGCTCGAGCCGGCGGTGGACGCGCTGCACGATCTCCTGGCGAACTCCGCCCGCTCGCAACTCATGAGCGAGGTGCCGCTCGGCGCGTTTTGCAGTGGCGGCGTGGACTCCGGGTTGGTCAGCGCGTACGCGACCGACGCGCTCCCGCACGCACTCGAGACCTTCGCCGTCGGATTCGACGATCCGGCGTGGGACGAGCGCGCGTTGGCCGCCGACACCGCCGCACGGATCGGCGCGTCGCACCACACGGTCGTCGCCGACGCGCGCCGGTTCCGCGAGCTGCTCCCTCGGCTCATCTGGTACAACGATGAGCCGCTGAGCCACCCGAACACCGTCCCGCTGTACCAGCTCTGCCGGTTCGCGCGGGGGTACGTCACGGTCGTGCTCACCGGCGAGGGCGCCGACGAGCTGTTCTGCGGCTACCCGCGGTACCATCTCGCGCGCTGGCGCGGGGGGGCACGGTGGGTGCCGGGCGCCGTCCGGCGCGGCGTGGGCCGCGCAATGCAGCGGGGTCCCGGGCACCGCCTGGGGAAGCTCGGCGACAGCCTCGGCCGCAGCGTCGACGATGCGATGATCCTCAACTCCGCGTACGTGGCCCCCGAGATCGTGGCCCGGCTCACCGGGCGCCCGGTCGAAGACGCTCTCGCCGAGCGGCGCGCGCTGCTCGAGGTGGCCCGGTCCGATCGCGGCCCGGTCGCGACGCTCGCCCGGTACGAGCTGCTGACGTACCTCGGTTGCGCCCTCGATCGGATGGACCGGATGTCCATGGCGAATGGCCTCGAGGGCCGGGTCCCGTTCCTGGACGTCCCGCTCGTGGAATGGGGAATGCGCCTGGGGGACTCGCTGAAGCTCTCGGCGGGGGGCAACAAGCGCGTCGTGAAGGCGCTCGCCGCCCGGCGCCTGAGCCCGCGGATCGTGGAGGGCCGGAAGTCGGGGTTCGGCGTGCCGCTCGACGCGTGGTTCCGGTCGCCCGTCATGGCGCCCCTCCTGCGCGACCTCGGGGATCGGGAGCATCCCGGCGCCGCGCTCGTAGATCCGCACGAAGTCGGCCGGCTGGTCGAGGAGCACGCGTCGGGAGCCGCCGACCACGGCGAGGCGCTCTGGCTGTTGTCGAATCTGTACGCCTGGGCGCGAGCGAATGCCGAGCGCGCCTGGCAGGAGCGCCCGGAACCGGACGACGCCGCCGTGGCCGGGATCCGGTGAGGGCGGACGTGCGCCGCGCCGCCAAGCAACTCGCCGAGCGCGGGCTCGTGTACTTCGTCGCCCCGGCGCGCCGCCGGCTGCTGCGGAATCGGGCCGTCGTGCTGGCGTACCACAACGTCGTTCCCGACGACTGGGAGGAGGGCGGCGACCGGTCGCTGCACCTCGCCCGGCGCGATCTGGTGGAGCAGCTCGACGCCCTCCAGGCCACGCACGACGTCGTCCCGCTCGCGGCGCTGCTCGACCGCCGCTCGCCCGCGCTTCGGCGGCCACGGGCCGCGATCACGTTCGACGACGCGTACGAGGGAGCGGTGCGGATCGCGCTTCCGGAGCTGGCGCGCCGCGGATTGCCGTGCACGGTGTTCACCACGCCGGGCGCGCTCGGCGGAAGCGCCTTCTGGTGGGACGAGCTGGCGCAGCCGCGCCTGGGATTGGATCCCGACGTCCGCGCCATCGCCCTCGACTCGTTCGCCGGAGACGGCGCCGCCGTTCGCCAGTGGGCGAGGACGTCCGGCCTGCCGCCTCACGCCGCCCCTGAGTTCGCGCGAACCGCGACGCTCGAGGAGCTGCAGCTCGCCGTTCGCACCGGCCCCGTGAAGATCGCGGCCCACACGTGGACGCATCCGAACCTCACGCGCGTCGGCGACGACCGCCTCGCCGTGGAATTGCGCCGCCCACTGGCCTGGCTGGACGAGCACGTCGGCGCCGCCGCGGCGCCGTACGTCTCGTTCCCCTACGGGCTGTTCGACGACCGCGTGGTCCGCGCGGCGTTCGACGCCGGATACGTCGCCGCGTTCGGAGTGGACGGCGGCTGGCTGCCGCGGCGCACGGATCCCGGCCTGGTGCTGCCGCGCGTGAACGTGCCGGCCGGGATGTCAGGCCACGGATTCAGGTTGCGGGCCTCGGGGCTCCTCGCCTGACGCCGCGGCTCCCTCGACATCGGGGCGATGCAGCAGCTGCACGAACTTGTTGCGGAGCGTGCGCACCGCGAGTTCGAACAGTATTCGCGGAGGGAATCGCCACACCCGCGCCGCCGTATACCCGTACGCGGCCAGCCGCTGGCGCCTCCAGCTCACCCGGATCGCGCGCTGGTACGCGTCGGCGTCGAGCGTCCGCAGGTCGCGCGAGTCCACGAGCGGCTGCCGCACTCCGCCGACGTGGGGCACGAAGTCGCGGTGCAGCGCCGTGAGCCGCACGTCCGCCTCCACGACTTCGGGTCCGGCGACCACGGCGCCGAGCACCGCGCCGGTGCGGAACGGTCCGTACCACACCATGTCCCCGACGCAGTTGCCCAGGCTGTAGGCGATGACGCCCTGGCGATAGCGCTCCACCGGGCGCACGACGTGCGGATGATGCCCGAGGACCACCGAGACGCCGGCATTCACGAGTGCACGGGCGAATTGGCGTTCGTCGGTGGATGGAAGGGGGACGAACTCCTCGCCCCAGTGCAGCGAGACGATCACCTGGTCGGAATCCGCCCGGAGCCGTTGGACGTCGGCGAGGATCGCCGAAAGATCGCCCTCGGCGTACGGCGGGACGCGTTGGTCGTACTGCCGCGGCCTCAGACAGTAGCCGAGGATGCCCACCCGCGCACCGCGAACGTGCAGCGTGACCGGTGCACACGCCCATGGGCCGGATCCCCGGCGCCCGCAGACGGCGATGCCCGCCTCCTCCAGCGCGGTCACGGTTTCGTCAAACGCCTGGATTCCGTGTTGCGCCGAATGGTTGTTGGCGACGTTCAACACGTTGAACCCCACCGCACGCAGCGCCCTGGCGCAGGCGCGGTCCCCGCGAAGCTGTCTGGCGCTCCAGGATCCCGGACGGCCGGTGGCCGGCGTCAGCGGCGTCTCGAGGTTGCCGAACGAGACGTCGGATCCGGCCAGGGCCGCGGCGACGTCGCGGAACACGCGCGGGAAGTCCGCCGCCGCGTAGCGGCTGGCGAATCCGAACCCGACGCACGTCGGCGAGTCCCCCAGCTGGAGGTCGCCGACGGCCGTGATGCGCAAAGGAGTTCGACCCATGGATGTCCCGGTGATCGCCGCCGGCTGGTAAGCCGGAAACGGCTGCTGTCCGGTTACCATGACTGCAGACTTGGTGCCGCGACGCCCAGAGTGGACGAACGGAGCCATTCCGGCCCCTCTGCCCCAATTTGGTGCACCGGGGATAGGCAGCGTGCAGTTTGGTACGAGGGTTGCATGGGCTAATCGCGCCCCTTCGGCGCGCGGATTTCCACCAACGACCCATGCAAACCGCCCTGACGTTGCCCACGGTTGAGCCGGCCCCCACGCCGGTCCCGTACCCGCTGACCCCGATTCAGCAGGGAATGCTGGTGCATTGGCTCCGGAATCCGGACTCCGGCACCGACGTCGAGCAGATCGTGGCCGACCTCGACGAGGCGATCGACCCTCGCCGGCTCGAAGGCGCCTGGAACGCCGCGTTGGAGGATCTCGACACGCTCCGAACGGCGTTCGAGTGGGACGGTCCCGACGGGCCGCGCCAAGACGTCGCGCCGTACGCCGCCATCGGGATCCCCGTCGTGGATCTTCGTACGCGAAAGGCGCCGGACCGCGACGCCGAGATCGCCCGCTACCTCGCCGCGGATCGTATGCGGCCGTTCGACCTCAAGTCGGCCCCCGCCATGCGCGTCGCGCTGTTCCGCGTGGACGAGAGCCGTTGGACGATGGTGTGGAGCGTGCACCACATCCTGCTCGACGGGCGGTCGTTCGAGATGGTGCTCAACCGCGTGTTCGACCGCTACGACGGCATCGTGGAACCGGTCGTCGACGCCCCCGCCTACGCCGACTACGCGTGGTGGGCGGAGGAGCAGGATCGGTCGGGTGCGCGGGAGTTCTGGCGGCGGTATCTGGCGGGGTTCACCGCCACCACGCCCCTGCCCTTCGAGACCGACCCGGCGCGGGAGGGCCGTTTCGCGACCCGCGAGACCCGCCTGTCGTGCGACGAAACGCAGCGGCTGGAGCAGTTGGCGGACCGCGCGGGCGTGTCGCTCAACACGATCATGATGGCCGCGTGGGCGTTGCTGCTCAGCCGGCACAGCGGCGAGACGGACGTCGTGTTCGGTGCCACCAAGACGACGCGGCGCGGCAGCATCCCGGACGCCGACAAGACGGTCGGCCTCTTCCTGGCCACGGTTCCGGTTCGGATACCGGTGGCGCCCGAGGCGCGCGTCGAGGACTGGCTCCGCGAGATCCGGCGCAACTGGGTCTCGCTCCGCGGGAACGAGAGTCTGCCGCTGGTCGACATCAGGCAGAGCTCGGCGCTACCGCCCGGCGCCGCACTGTTCGACTCGCTGGTGGTGTTCGAGGCGTACCAGTTCGCCGACCGCCTCCACGACCAGGGCGGTCCGTGGGACCGTCGGACCTTCCGTCTCTACGAGCAGACCGGCTACCCGCTGACGTTCCTCGGATACGGCGGGGAGACGCTGGGGCTCAAGATCGAGTACGACGGCCATCAGTTCTCGGCGGCCACCGTCCAGCGGCTGTTGGAACAGGCCCGCGGGGTGCTCGTGGCCTGGGGCCGCAACGCCGACACGCCCGTTCGGAACACGCCCATCGTGACGCCCGACGAGGCGCGGCGGCTGATGGAGGATTGGAACGCGACCGCGGCGCCGTATCCGCGAGACAAATCGCTGGCCCGCCTCGTCGAAGAGCAGGTCGCGCGGTCCCCGGATGCGATCGCGGTGATCAGCGGGTCCACGGAACTGACCTACCGGGAGCTCAACGCCCGCGCCAATCGGCTGGCCCGCGTGCTCATCGCGCGCGGTGCGGCGCCGGACCGGCTGGTCGCCGTGTGCCTGGAGCGTTCCCCGACGCTCTTCGTCTCGCTGCTCGCCGTGGTGAAGGCCAGGGCGGCGTACCTGCCGTTGGATCCGTCGCTTCCCGCCGACCGCCTGGCGTTCATGATCTCCGACAGCGCGGCCACGGTGCTCGTCACCGATCGCGAGAATGCGGGCAGCTTCGACGAAACGCCGATCTCCACCGTGCTCGCCGACGATGTCCCGTGGGACGAGCCCTCCCCGGACGACGAGATGAACCTGGACCTGCCGGTCGCCCCGGAGCACCTCGCGTACGTCATCTACACGTCGGGCTCCACGGGCCGGCCCAAAGGGGTCCAGGTTTCGCGCGGATCGCTCCTGAATCTCCTGTGGTCGGTGCGGAGCCTGCTCGAGTTCTCGTCGGCCGATCGCGTCCTCGGCGTGACCACGATTTCGTTCGACATCGCGGGGGTGGACGTCTGGCTCCCGTGGCTGGTCGGCGCGCAGTGCATTCTGGCCGACCAGGCGGACATCACCGACGGCGCGCGGCTCCAGGCACTGATGGCCGCCCACGACGTCACGTTCCTGCAGGCCACGCCGGTCACGTGGAAGCTGCTGCTCGGCACCGGATGGCCGGGCGCGTCGAACCTCCAGGCCGTGTGCACGGGTGAGGCGATGCCCGAGGACCTGGCCGCGCAGCTCCGTCCGCTCGTCGGACGCCTCTGGAATCTGTACGGCCCCACCGAGACGACGGTCTGGTCCACCGGCCATCGCGTCACGGAGAGCGACGGGCGGGTCGTGATCGGCCGGCCCATCGCCAACACGCAGTGCTACGTGCTCGACGACGCGCTCTGCCCGGCGCCGATCGGCGCCTGCGGCGAGCTGTACATCGGCGGAGACGGCCTGGCCCGCGGCTATCTGAACCGCCCGGACCTCACGCGCGAGCGGTTCGTGCCGAGCCCGTTCCGGGCCGGGGAGCGGTTGTACCGGACGGGCGACGTCGCTCGCTTCCGGGCCAATGGCGACATCGAGTGCCTGGGCCGCACCGACCACCAGGTGAAGATCCGGGGATTCCGCATCGAGCCCGGCGAGATCGAAGCGGTGCTGAAGCGCCACGAGGGCGTGCAGGATGCCGTGGTGGTTGCGCGCGAGGACGGCCGCGGTGACAAGCGGCTGGTGGCGTACGTCGTGCCCGGCGCGAAAGCACCCGACGCCTCCGAGCTGCGCGGGTTCGCCAAGCAGACGCTGCCGGAGTACATGCTCCCGGCCGTGATCGTCCGGCTCGACGCCATGCCGCTGTCGAGCAACGGCAAGGTGGACCGCAAGGCACTGCCGGCGCCCACGGCGCTGGACCACGGCGCCGAGCGCGCCCCGGTCCGCCCCCGGACCTACGTGGAGAAGCAGCTCAGCGAGATCTGGGAGGACCTGTTCGAATTGCCCGAAGTGAGCGTCGAGGACGATTTCTTCGAGCTCGGGGGACATTCGCTGCTTGCCCTCGCCATGATGACGCGAATCTCCCAGGTGTTCGGACGGGACCTGCCGCTCAACACCCTGTTCGAGTCGGCGAGCATCGCGACGTTGGCGACCCATCTCGAGCGGGACCAGCAGAAGGTTGGCTACCACACGCTCGTGTCGATTCAGGCCGCGGGGTCGCGCCCGCCGATTTTCTGGATCCCGGGCGGAGCGGCGCTCGGCCTGTTCCGCCTGCGGCACGTCGTGACGCGCCTCGGCCCGGACCAGCCGGTGTACGGATTGGGCTCCGCTCCACCACGGTCGCTCGACGAAGTCGAGAGCGTCGAGGAGCGGGCCGCGCACTACCTGGAGCTGGTGAGACGCCGGCAGCCGCACGGACCGTACTGCCTTGCCGGATTCTGCGCCGGCGGGCTGGTCGCGTTCGAGATGGCCCAGCAGCTGGCCGCGGCCGGCGAGACGGTTGCGTTCCTGGGGCTGATCAACTCGTGGTTCCCGAACTACCCGTCGGGGCGGATCCGGCAGACGGCGATGCGCGCGCAACGCCTTCGCCACAAGGTCCGGACGGCGCTGGCGCGGGGGGACTCGCTCCGGCAGCTCGCGGCGGCGAGGCGCGCGGGGCGCGCGGCGTCCGCCGCCCGCGAGCGCGAGCTCGATGCCGCGCGCGAGTCGGTCAGCGCGAACGGATTCGAGCGGGGCGATCGCGTGCAGAACGACCTCCTCCTCGAAGCGACCACGGCGCGGTTCCGCCGTTACGTCCCCAGGGCGTATCCCGGGCGCGTCTCGCTGTTCATCTCCGACGACGCCAACGCGGCCGGGCTGAGCCGCAACCTCGACCCGCGCTTCGCGTGGACGCGGGTCGCGGGATCGCACGAAGTGCGGGTGTTTCCGGGAGGACACGAGGCGGTGCTCGAGCCGCCGTACGCCGTCCACTTCGCCGAGACGCTCGGCGCCGCGCTCGAGGAGGCGGTCGATTCCGACGCGCATGGCTAGGTCGGCGGGCGGCGGCTTCGAGACGGTCACACCGGCGGTGCGGTCGTGACGGACTCCGGGCATCGGCCCTGGGGGGCCGCGCGGATTCTGCTCGCGGTCGCGCTGCTCGCGTACGTGTGGCGCATGCAGGACCTGTTTCCCATCGTGGCGGTGGCGAAGCCGGTGACGCTCGCGACGGCCGCGCTGTTCATCGTATTGCTGCTCGACCGGCGGCTTCCAGGCGAGTTCGGCAGGCTGGCGACGCGCGCTCCGCTCGTGTTCGGGGTGGTGCTCCTCGTCCTCGCGGCGGTCGGGGTGCCGTTCAGCCTGTATCCCAGCCTCAGCATGACCATCGCCCTGAAGGTGCTCCTCCCGGCGGTGGTGGTCATGGTCGGCATCGCCGCGGCGGCGGAGGTGACGCTGGACGTCTACCGCTTCGCGGCGGTGGCCATCGTCGGCGCGATGATCTATTCCGTCGTGATCCTGATGCGATTCAAGGTCGGGTCCGACGGCCGGCTGGGAGATCTGATCTACTACGACTCGAACGACCTCGGGCTGTTGCTGGTCATGACGCTCCCGCTGACCGCGTGGTTCGCGTGGAATGCGAGGCGGCCGCTGGCCCGGCTCGCCGCGGTGGGCGCGCTCGCCGTATTCCTGTTCACGATCGTCCGGACCGGCTCGCGCGGGGCCTTCCTCGGCCTGGTCGCGGTGATCGGCTACTACGTGCTCGTCAATCGCTCCGCTCCGGTGCGCCACCGCGTGGCCGTGGCGGTCTTCGCCGCGGGGCTCATCGTCGGCGTGGCCGGCTCGCGGTACTGGAAGCAGCTCGACACCATCCTCCATCCCACCCACGATTACAACTGGATCGGGAAGTCGGAGGGCGGCCGCATGGACATCTGGCGCCGCGGCGTGGGCTACATGCTCACGCATCCGGTCACGGGCGTCGGCGCCGGCGCGTTTCCGATCGCGGAGGGCACGATCTCGCCGCTCGCCAAGCAGCAGGACTACGGGGTGGGGCTCAAGTGGTCGGCCGCGCACAGCTCGTACATCCAGATCGCTGCGGAGATGGGCATTCCCGGCATCGCCGTCTTCCTGCTCTTTCTCGGCTCGGCGTTCGCGGTCGCGCGGAAAATCGTGCGGGAGGGCATGGCCGCCGGCGATCTGCGCGCCGCCGCCATGGGAGACGCGCTGTCCGCCACCCTGGTGGGGTACGCGATCAGCGGATTCTTCCTCTCCCAGGCGTTCTGCGCCCTGCTCTATACGGCGATCGGCATGACGGTCGGGCTCCGGAGCGCGCTGGCGGCCGAGTCG
>JBJKPA010000404.1:0-5841 GCA_046706905.1 Gemmatimonadaceae bacterium | reverse complement strand
CCCCCCGCGCGGGCCGGGGGCCGGCCCGCGGGCGGGGCTTATTTAACTGCGTTTTGTCTTACGTTCCCTGGGGGGCTAACGCCCACACCACCGCCCCCCCCGCGCGGGCCGCCGCCACCGCGGCCAGGCGGCGCCGTACCGGCCGCCGCCCGTTCGCGGACCCGTGCCCGCTCATTGGCGCCCGGTCGCGGCCGCCTGCACGACGGGCCCGTGGTCGTAGTCCTGCACGCTCGAGATGTTCGCCTGCCCGTACGTGTGGCCGTTCCACCCGTTGAACCCCTTGAGCCGGAACAGCCAGAGCCCGGTGCGCATGTCGGACAGCGCGATCAGCCCGTCGTAGTTGCGCACGTCCACGCCGAACGCGCCCTGCTCCACGCTGATCGTGCTCTCGTACCCGTTGTCCGGCGTGCCGCCGAACCCGTGCATGTGCTCGCAGTTCACGGTGCAGGTGTAGTACCAGCCGTCGGTGTGCGGCTTGTTCGGGTTCTTGAGGTCGAACACCCAGAAGCCGTCCTCGTACGCCGAGACGAACACGTACGGCCACCGCACTTCGTGGTTGTGGGCCAGGTCGCGCCAGTCGGCGGTCCACCCGGCGATCGGCACGTCGATGTTCTTCGTCTTCCCGGTCTGGCCGGGCTCCAGATCCCAGATGCGGAGCGGCGTGTACTCGTACTCGGTCTCGGTCACCGCATAGTGCCCGTCGGGCGACGGCGTGAACGTGTGCGCGATGTCCAGGCCGAGGCCGGTGATCGTGAACAGCTCCTTGGGATTCCTGATGTCGGTGATGTTCCAGACCGAATAGCCGCCCAGCCCCGCGCCGTAGAACTTGTCCTCGTGCGTCGCCGGTTCGTAGCCCACGTAGAAGTCGTGGTAGCTCCCGGTGCCCATCTGCGCGAACGGCGTCGGGTTGGGGATCTTGCTCACCAGCCACGTGCTCTCGGGCGCGCCGCTCACGATCTTCTCGGCGTCCCACACCAGGGCGTTGTTCTCATTGGCCGTGGTGATGTAGTACACGTGCCCGTCCGAGTGCTTGTAGGCGAACGTGTTGTGGAACCCGCCCGGCGCCTGCGGATACCGGATCTCGGCCACGACCTTCACCTTGGACGGATCGGGGAGCCCGGTGACGTCGAAGATCACCGCGCCCAGGTCGGCGTCGGGGCTGCCCTGCATGAACTGATACGACTGCGCGTAGTAGTAGCGGTTGCCGATCTTGAAGTACTTCCCGTCCATCGCCCCGATGCCGCGGTGCAGCTCGGGGTTCGGGATCGTCCAGTCGTAGACCTTCTTCGGATGCGCCGGATCCTTCACGTCGTAGATCTGGACGTCGAAGTTCGTGAACCCGCAGACGTACACGTACGGACGGCCGGGATCCTGCTCCATCTCGATGTCGGACAGCTTCCAGCGGCCCGGATGGGTCACGACGTGAGCCACCAGCTCGACCGATTTGCTGCCCCCCTTCTTCTGACTGAAGTGGGGAAGGGTCATGCCGGGGTCCTGGGCCCGGGCGGTGCCGGCGGCGGTCAACGCGGCGGCGGCGAGGAGGGCGAGGAGTTTGCGCATCGGCGGGTCTCGTGGAGGGTGGGATCGGGACTGCGCTCACCCGGCGCGGGAGGGATGGCGGGCCGGAAGGGCGCAGTATGCGACTCCCGGGCTCCCACGGCAAGACGCGACGCGAACCCGGCCGCTACCCGCCCAGCGTCTGACGCATCGCCTGGGCCATCGCGGCCCCGCCCTCGGCATCCTCGCGCGCCAGCCCCGCGACCACCCCCTCGCGGTCGGCCATCGGCCGGTTCTGCGACAGCTTGAACTTGCCGACCAGCCGCGTGATGACCAGCTCCAGCCCGATCACGCCGTCGGCGGTCCGCTCGAGCCAGTCGGCGGGCGCGTCGGAAACCCGCCAGGGCTCGGCACGCGGTTCCTCGTGGAGCCGCACGAGGTCCTCGAGGTGCCGCCGCACCCAGTCCCGGTCGTCCATGACCCGCGGCGTCACGTAGGCGTGCACCACGGCGTAGTTCCACGTCGGCACCACCTTGCCCCCGGTCTCCCCCTTGCTGGGGTACCAGGCCGGGGAGATGTAGCGCTCGGGACCCTGGAAGATCACCAGCGCCTGCCCGGTCAGCGCCATGCCCCGCCACACGGGGTTGGGGCGCGCGACGTGTCCGTGCAGCGTCCCGAAGGGCACCGGCTGCGGATGGAGCACGAACGGCAGGTGGTTGGCGTCCAGGCCGTCGGCAGTGGGCACGACGAGCGTGCCCAGCGGATGCGCGCGCATCAGCGCGTGCAGCGTCGGGACGTGGGTCTCCGCGAAGGACGTGGGGACGTACATGGAGGGCGCGGGGGCGGGGGCGGGGGCGGGCGAACGGCGATTAGGGTTCCTGAATCATAACGCGTGCGCAGGAACCCGCCACTTGTCATCCGCACGCCCGGGCGGTCATTTCAACCCACCATGCCGGACACCCTCTTCAACGCGTTGCCGCCCGAGGCCCTGAAGGTCGGCCTCACCCTCCTCCTCTCGCTGCTCGTCGGGCTGCAGCGGGAGGAGCAGAAGCTCGGCCAGGGGCACTACCACTTCGGCGGCGTGCGGGCCTTCCCGCTCATCGGGCTGTTCGGCTACGCGCTGGCCCTCGTGGGGGGAGCCAACCTGCTCCTCGTCGCAGCCGGTCTGCTCGTCGTGGGCGCGCTGATGGTGCTGTCGTACCGCTACAAGCTCTCGGCCAGCGGGAGCGACGCCGGCATCACGACCGAGGTCTCGGCGCTGGGCACCTACGTCGGGGGCGCGCTCATCGCGCACGATTACATCTGGGTGGCCTGCTCGCTGGCCGTGTTCAGCCTGTTGCTGCTCGACCTCAAACAGGGGCTCGAGGGGCTGGCCCGGAAGATCCCGCCCGACGAGATCACGACCCTGGGCAAGTTCCTGCTGCTCACCGTGGTCCTGCTGCCGATCGTGCCCAACCAGGGGTACACGGCGTTCCACCTCAACCCGTTCAAGACCTGGTTGGCCGTGGTCGCGGTGAGCGCGGTGTCGTACGGCAGCTACGTGGTGGAGCGGCTGATGCACGGCCGCGGGGGCCCGCTCGTCTCGGCGCTGCTCGGCGGCGCGTACTCGTCCACGGTCACCACCGTGGTGCTGGCGCGGCGGGCGGCCGACACCGACCGGCCGCGGCTCTACTCGGGGAGCATCGTCGCCGCGTCGGGAGTGATGTACGCACGGCTCATCGTGCTGCTGGCGGTGTTCAGCCTGCCGCTCGCGGCGCGCCTCGGCGTTCCGTTCGCGGTGCTGGCCATCGCGGGCGTGATCGGCGGCACCTGGTGGAGCCGGCGCCCCGACGCGCCGGACGGCGTGCAGACGGCGCCCGTGCCGGGGCGCAACCCGCTGCAGCTCCGCACGGCGCTGCTGTTCGGCGTGGTGTTCGTGGTGTTGCTCGTCGTGACGCAGCTCGTGGTGACCCACCTGGGCCGCGGCGGCGCCTACGGACTCGCCGCGGTGATGGGCGTGACCGACGTGGATCCGTTCGTGCTCGGGCTGGCCCAGACCGCGGGGGGCGCCACGCCGCTCGGCATCGCGGCGGCGAGCGTCGTGATCGCGTCGGCGAGCAACAACCTGGTGAAGGGCGTCTTCGCCTACGGCCTCGCCCGCCGCAAGGGCGGGCGCCAGGCGCTGATCGGGCTGCTGCTGCTCGCCGCCGCCGGACTCGTTCCGCTGCTCTGGGTCTAGCTCAGATCGACTCGTCGGCCGTCGGGCCGTAGACGCCCGGCACCGGCACGCCGAGCAGCCGGTAGTACACGCCGAGCTGCGCGCGGTGGTGGATCATGTGGCTGATCACCATGTAGCGCATGAGCATCGCGCGCGTGTCGCGCACCAGCACGCGGTCGCCGGCGTGCATCGTCCACTCGGCCCGGAGCACGGCCGCGTCGGCAGCGGCGACGGCCTCGCGCAGCTTCGCGGCCTGTTCGTCGAACCGCTTGAGGACCGCGGCCGCATCCAGCGACGCGGGGGTGAGCGCGGGCGGTGTGAGCGCGACGTCCACCCCGTCGGTGGTGAGGATCTGGGCGCCGCGCGCCGGGATCCCGGCGATGTGCCAGGCCAGCTCGCCCAGCGGACGGGACTTCTCGTGCGGGCGCCAGCCGGCGTGGGCGTCGGGAAAGCGCTCCAGCACGCGCCGCGTGGACTGCAGCTCGCGGTCGAGATCGGGAATGGCGTCGGGTAGGATGGGCATTTTGGTTGGACGGTGGGACGGTAGGACGGTAGGACGGTAGGACGGTAGGACGGTAGGACGGGCCCCCCCACCCTACCCTGATACGGCGCTTACTACCCCGCGCCGAGGCCCAGGTGCTTCCGCACGAAGGGCTTCACGAAGGCCGCGGGCGGGTTGTGTGCGTTGGCCAGGTCGTACGCCTTCCGATAAAGCTCGTCCGCGCGGGCTTTGTTCCCCATCTTCTCGTAGGTCATCGCCAGCAGGCAGGTCATGAACGGGTCGCGCTCGTTGCCGCGCAGCGCGAGCGCCCGCGTGAGCTCCGTTTCGGCCTTCGGCAGGTCGCCCGTGTAGAGCGCCACGTACCCCACCAGATAGGGGAAGAACCGCTCCTGCTGCGCCGCCATCGCCGAGTCGGAGTCGAGCGCCCGGCGCGCCGCCGCGATCTGCCGCTCCGCCTCCGCCTTGTCGCCGCGGCGCGCGGCGATCCGCCCCAGCGCGTGCGCCAGGCGGAAGTCCCACAGGCTCTTCGGATGCGTGCGCGGCGCGGGCTCCTCGTTGCCCAGCGCGTAGCCCAGCCGGTACCACTTCTCGGCGGCGGCCAGGTCGCCGGCGTCGATGCACACCCGCGCGCCCTCGTCGGCCATCTCCCCTTCCTGATAGAAGGCGTTCTGCGGATCGGCTTCCTCGCGCGTCTTCCAGTAGTCGATCACCATCTGCTCGTACTTCACCGTGTTGGCGCAGTCGCCGTCGAAGGCGTACGACATGGCGATCGCGCGCTGCACGTTGGCCCGCGCCGCGGGGTCGGCGGTCGTGTCGAGAATCGCCTGGAACGTCACGCGGGCCCGCGCGGTGTGCCCCTGGATGTCGAGCTGCATGGCCTCGCGCATCGGACCGGAGCCGCGGCCCCCGGCGCGCTGGGCGGCGGCGAGCGCCGGAAGGCAGAGCAACGCCGCGACGGCCGCGGCGGGACGAAGGCGGGCGAGGTGGATCGTCATGTTCGTCTCCCTGAACGAGGTCCCGATGCGGGGCGCCGGGGAGAGTGGGTTGGGGGATCCCTCGGCGTCCCGCCCGTACGGCCTAACCTGAGCCGCGCCTGGCGGCGGGCACAAGGGCCGGGGCTCGACTGGCCGCGGCCGATCCCCACCCGCACATTTGGGCGCCATCGTTCCTCGACCCCCGGAGGTTCGTTATGTCCCGCCGCCTTGCCGCCGCCCTCTCCCTGGCGCTCTGCGCCACCGCCGGACGCGCCGGCGCCCAGAAGACCGTCTGGCCCGACGAGGGACCGGCCAGCTGGGCCCCGCGCCCGACGGTCGCCGACATCACGGCCAACGACCTCCGCACCCGCTTATATCAGTTTGCAGATGACTCGATGATGGGCCGGCTGATCGGCTCCCCCGGCAACTACGAGGGCACCGCCTACATCGCCCGCGAGTTCAAGCGGATGGGGCTCCGGCCGGGGGGCGAACAGGGCACCTATTTCCAGAACATGCCGTTCGGCCCGGCGGCATTCGACCGCGCGGCGTCGCACCTCTCGGCGGGCGCCGCGGTCCTCGACGCCGGCACCGACTGGGTCCCGCTCGCGCCCTCGGCGAACGCCGGCACCGGCGGCCGCGCCGATCTCGCCGGCGTGCCGGCGGTGTTCGCG
>JBJKPA010000403.1:0-13860 GCA_046706905.1 Gemmatimonadaceae bacterium | reverse complement strand
GTCTCGGCCCGCATCGGCAGATCGCCGTCGGGACCGTCCACCCGACGCCGCACGTAGTACTCGGCGAGCTGGGCGCGCAGCCGCTCGGCCGCGCGGGGCAGCCGCCGCGCCACGTACTTGCGGGCCGCGGCCGCGGTCCGCTGCTGCTCCTCCTCCCACCGGGCGACGAGCTGATCGCGCTCCGGCACGTGCTCGGCCGGGACATCGACCACGGCGCGCAACCAGGCCAGGTGCACCTCGGCGTCGCGCGCGTCGTTCGTTTTGCGGGCCAGATCGCGGAACGCGCGGACCGCCTTTCGGGAAACCGTATCGTCGAGCACGGCCTCGTAGGCGTCGAGCCAGCTCCGCAAACGCCGGATCGCCACGCGCAGATCGTGCAGCGCGTCGTCCGCGCCGGTGTCGAGGGCCGCGGCGGCGGCCAGGACGATGTCCAACCGGTCGCGCGCGATCAGCCGCGCCGCGCGCGGCGCGGCCTGGCCGAGGAGCTCCGGGGTGAGCTGGGGCGAGGACACGCCGTCACCGGATCTTGAGACGGAGGATGGCCGGATCGCCCTTGGGGTAGCGGAGCCTCAGCCCCTGCAGCGTCCGGACGATCGTGTCGGCGATCAGCCAGTTGCGCACCTTCTTGTCGTCGGCGGGGACGAGGTACCAGGGGGCCCACCGGGTGCTGCACCGCCGCAGTGCGTCGCGGTATGCCGCGGTGAACGCCGGCCAGCGCGCGCGGTCCTCGAGATCGCCGGCGTTGAACTTCCAGTTCTTCGTCTCGTCGGTGAGCCGGTCCTGCAGCCGCCGGCGCTGCTCGGCCCGCGACACGTGGAGGAAGAACTTGAGGATCACCACGTGATTCTCGCACAGCATACGCTCGAAGTCGTTGATCTGGCGGTAGCGGCGCTCCCATTCGCGCTTCGGCACGAGGCGCCGTACGCGCTCCACCAGCACGTCCTCGTAGTGCGAGCGGTTGAAGATGCCGATCATTCCGCGCGCGGGCACGTGCTCGTGCACCCGCCAGAGATAGTCGTGGCGCTGCTCGAGGCTGGTCGGCTCCTTGAAGCTCGTGACCTCGCACCCCTGCGGGTTCACGCGCCCGAACACGTGGCGGATGGTGCCGTCCTTGCCGGCGGCGTCGCGCCCCTGCAGCACGATGAGCAGCGCCTGGCGCGCGTCGGCGTAGAACACGCGCTGCAGCTTGGCGATGCGGGCCGACTGGGCGCGGATCTCGTCCTCGAGCGCATCGCCGGCCGGCGCGCCGGCGGGCGGCCGGGCGTCGCGATCGTGCAGCCGGAGCGCGGTCCGCGCGGTGATCGGGGAGAGGCGCGTCATACCCACATCTTACCGCGTTTCGCGAACCCTGCCTACGCCGCCTCCAGCGCCTCGGGCTCCGCGCCGGGGCGCGTGGCCTGCCACGCCACGCCCATCGCCACGAGCAGGAAGAGCGCGGCGAGCAGGAAGGGAGCGCCGGGCAGATGCCAGCGCTTGGCCGCGCCGCCGATGAAATATGCGAACGTGATCGAGAAGAGCCCGGGACCCAGCATGCCCGTGATGCCCATGATGCTGCTGTTCGCCCCCTGGAGCTGCCCCTGCTCCGACGGACTCACGCGGCGCGTCATCAGCCCCTGCACCGACGGCCCGTAGAAGCCCATCGTGGCCGACACGGCGATGCCGATCCAGAACACCCACGGCACCGAGGCGAGTCCGAACAGCAGGAGCCCCGCGGCGCCGCCGAACAGCCCCAGCATCAGCGACCGCCGCTCGCCCAGCCGGGCCACGACGGGCCGCACGAGCCCGCCCTGCACGATGGCCGTGGCCAGTCCCACGCCGGCCAGCGTGAGGCCGACCGTGCGGTCGCCCCACCCGTACCGGTACGCCACGTAGAGCACGTACACGCTGGGAAGCACCTGGTGCGCCATGTAGTACAGCACGTTCACCGTGGCCAGCCCGAACAGCTCGCGGTGCGTGCGCAGCAGCTTGAGCGAGCCCACCGGGCTGGCGCGACGGAAGTCGAGCGGGCGACGCCGCTCGCGCGGCAGCGACTCGGGAAGCACGAACAACCCGTACGCCGCGTTCAGCAGCGTGAGCGCCGCCGCCGCGTAGAACGGCAGCCGGATCTGGATCGCGCCCAGGATGCCCCCCATGGCCGGCCCGAGCACGAAGCCCAGGCCCCACGCGGCGCCGATGATGCCGAACCCGTGCGCGCGCTTCTCCTTGGGCAGGATGTCGGCGATGTACGCGCCGGCCGGCGTGAAGCTCGCCCCGGCCACCCCCGAGACCACGCGCCCCAGGAACAGCCACCACAGCGAGGGCGCCAGCGCCATGACCAGATAGTCGAACCCCAGCGCGAAGTTCGAGATCAGGATCACGGGCCGGCGGCCGAACCGGTCGGACAGCACCCCCATCACGGGGGAGAACACGAACTGCATCCCCGCCCAGACGGTCCCGAAGATGCCGAAGATCTCGGCGGCGCGGGCCGTGTTGCCGCCCAGGAACTCCTTGATCAGCTCGGGGAGCACCGGGAGCATGACGCCCATGGCCAGGACGTCGAGCACCACGGTGACGAAGATGAAGGCGATGGCGGGGCGGCGGGAGCTGGTCACGGGGTCGGGTGCGGGTCGGGCACAAGATAGCACGCCCCGGACGCCCGCGGTGAGTGGCGCCCGGTCGGGCGGACACGGTAATTTCCCCCTCCGCGTCCAGTTCCGCGCGCCACCGTCGAGCCCCGCACGCCATGCACTTCCACGACACTCCCGTCCTGCCCCGCGGCTTCCGCTGCGCCAGCCGCCATGTGGGACTCAAGCCCACGGCAAAGGATCTCGCGCTCTTCGTGAGCGAGGTGGACGCCGCGGCCGCGGCCGTGTTCACGCGGAACCAGTTTCCGGGCGCGCCCGTGGTGCTGGGCCGCGAGACGATCCGCAGCGGCGTGCTGCGCGCGATCTGCGTGAACAGCAGGGTGAGCAACGTCGCCACGGGCGCGGCGGGCGTGGAGAAGGCGCGCCGCATGGCGGCCGCCGCGGCCGCCGAGGTCGGCACCGACCCCTCGCGCGTGCTGGTCAGCTCGACGGGCGTGATCGGCGTGCCGCTCCCGATCGAGAAGATCGAGCAGGGGCTGCGCGGCATGACCGCCGAGCTGCAGGACGATCCGATCGTCGGCGTGCACGGCATGATGACCACCGACTCGCACCCCAAGGCGCTGTCGTGCACGGTGCGCGACACGACGATCACCTGGGTGGCCAAGGGCTCGGGGATGATCGAGCCCAACATGGCCACGATGCTCGTCTACGTCTTCACCGACGCGGCGTTCGACGCCGCGACGCTCGATCGCATGCTCCGCCACGCCGTGCACGTGTCATTCAACATGCTGAGCGTGGACAGCGACACCAGCACGTCGGACACCTGCGCCCTCCTCGCCAACGGCATGGCCGGCCCGGTGCCGGCGATCGAGTTCCAGGAGGCGCTCACCGCGGGGTGCATCCGGATGGCCGAGACGCTGGCCCGCGACGGCGAGGGAGCCAAGCACCTCGTCCGCATCGTGGTCACCGGCGCCGCCGACGAGCACGACGCGCGCCTCGTGGCCAAGTCGGTGGTGAATTCGCCGCTCGTGAAGACGATGGTGGCGGGCGCCGACCCCAACGTGGGCCGCCTGCTCATGGCCGTGGGCAAGACCTTCGACGCGAAGATCCGCGCCGACGCCACGAACGCCTCGATCAACGGGCACGCCGTGGTGACCAACGGCCTGCGGGCCGACTTCGACGAGGCGGCGCTCCGCGCGGCGTTGCACGAAGAGGTCGTGGAGTTCCGCATCGCCCTCGGCGTCGGCGACGCGACCGCGACGGCCTACGGGTGCGATCTCACGCAGGGATATATAGACGAAAACGCCGCGTACTATTCCAGTTGAGGTGTATGACCGTAGGACGGTAGGACGGTAGGACCGATGACTGCGTGACGCAGTTTACCGTCCTACCGTCCTACCGTCCTACTGTCCTACTGTCCTACTGTCCTACTGTCCTACCGTCCTCCCACGCCGACTCCCGCCGCGTCACACGAATCCCGCGCCGCTCGAGCGCGGGGAACACCAGGTCGTACGGCACGTCGAGCGGAGTGAGCAGGCCGCGCGAGGAGAGGGCGGCGTCGAGGATCAGCCGCGCGCCCACGGCCAGCGTGAACCCCACCGTGCGCTGCATGGCGGTGAGTCCGGTCGCGAAGTCGCGGCGGTCCACGAGGTCGTACACGATGCGCGTGCGCTCGCCCTTCCGCGTGCCGCGCACGTCCACGCGCACGAACGCGAGATCGGCTTCGTCGTCGGCATACCGAAAGCGCGCCTGCGACGACAGCAGCGCCGCCACCAGCTCCTGCGGCGAGACCCGTGCGCCGCCGGCCAGCGCCATCGGCGCCGGATCCAGAAACCCGCACTTCACCATCACGTCCCAGAACGCGCAGTGTCCGGGCCATCGCCCCGTGTAGCGCGCCATCTCGCGCACACGGCCGGTGAGCCCGAACAGCTCGGCGTAGTGCACGGCGTCGCCGTTGGCGTAGCACTCGAGCGCGCCGCCCACGGCCGGCACGTCCAGCGTGTGCACGTGGCGCGGCTCGAAGATCTCGACGGGCGGGATTTCCACGGCGCGCCCCGCGGCGATCACCCGCGCCGGCCGGTTGTACGACCGCATCACGCCGATCGGCGACCAGGAGAACTTGTAGTGCAGCGGATTGTCGCGTCCGCCGGGCGCCGGCAGCCCCGCGCCGTAGGCGCGGAACTCCTCCACCGCGTCCAACTCCGAGAGGGCGCGCAACGCGATCACCAGGTCGAGCCCCGGATCGAGCCCGAACTCGGTGAGCAGCGTGAGTCCCTTCGCGGCGGCCGCCCTGCCCAGATCGGTCACCTCCCGCTCGGCGGCCGCGATGCGCGCCGCGTCGCGCTCCTGCGGATCGCGGTAGTACATGCTGCTCACGAGGCTCACGCCCGACTCGACGGCCAGCCGCCCCATGGGCAGCGCGTACGGGCCCGGCAGCGCCTCGATCACGACATCGGCGCCGCGCATGAGGCCGCCGATCGCAACTCGATCGTCGGCGTCGGCGCGATGCACGGTCACGCGCGACGCCGGATAGCGGGCGCCGAATCCGGCGGCTTCGTCGGACGCGTCGGCCACGACGACGTGCGTGGCGTCGTCGCTCGTCACGAGGTCGTGCAGCACGGCGCGCCCCTGTGCGCCGAGTCCGAGCAGGAGGATGCGCCGGGCGTGGGTGGAATCGGTCACCGGAGGTCCGTCGTGAGAGTGGCCCCGGCAATTCTACATGGCGGTACGGATGGGCGCCCAGGTCTTTGCCCCGCAAAGCGCTTTCCCCGCCTCCCGATCCGCCGCCCGCCCGGTTGCCCCCGCTCTGCGCGCCGCTCATGTTCAGGCCACTCTCGACCGGCGCGCGCCCCCGGCGTGCACCCACTCAGACGTCATTGAGGATCACCATGCGACATCGCGCTGTACTCCTGGCCGCCGCGGCCACCCTGCTCCCGGCCGCGCTCGCCGCCCAGCAACCCCGCGTCATCACGGCCGCGGATTACGCCCGCGCCGAGAAGTTCATGGGCTACTACACGAACGAGCTCGTCTTCGGCGGACAGGTCCGTCCCGACTGGATGGCCGACGACCGCTTCACCTTCCGCACGACGACGCCCCAGGGCGCCGAGTTCTTCGTCGTCGATCCGGCGCGCGGCACGCGCCGCCCCGCGTTCGATCAGGCGAAGGTCGCCGCGGCGCTCTCGGCGGCCAGCGGACGCCGCTATACCGCGAACGACCTGCCGTTCGGGCAGATCGAGCTTTCCGAAGACCTGAAGACCGTGTCGTTCGACGCCGCGGGCCGGCACTACAGCTGCGACGTGGGCGGCACCAAGTGCACCGAGGAGGGCCCGGCGAGAAGTCGCGGGCGTGGCTTCGGCCGCGGGTTCGGCCGCGGCGGGTTCGGCGGCATGACCGGCCCCAACGGCGGCCCGCCGCTCAACGTCGCGCCCGATGGCAAGCACGCCGTGTTCATCCGTGACTGGAACCTCTGGGTGCGCGACATGGCCACCGGCCAGGAGCGGCAGCTCACGCACGACGGCGTGGAGAACTTCGGCTACGCCACCGACAACGCCGGCTGGAAGCACAGCGACCAGGCGATCGGCCTCTGGTCGCCCGACTCCAAGGAGTTCGCCACCTACCAGCAGGACCAGCGGCACGACGGCGACATGTACCTCGTCGTCACCAACGTCGGCCATCCGACGCTCCAGGCGTGGAAGTACCCGCTCCCCGGCGACTCGATCATCACGATGATCCAGCGCGTGATCATCAACGTGGACGACGGCGACATGGTGCGGCTCAAGATGCCGCCCGATCAGCACCGCACGTCCATCTGCGACGACGTCGCGTGCAGCGGCAACACGCTGTCCGACGCCGAGTGGTCGCCCGATTCGAAGTCGCTGATGTTCCTCTCGACCTCGCGCGATCACCAGGATGAGCACCTTCGCGTGGCCGACGCCGCCACCGGCACGGTGCGCGACGTGCTCGAGGAGAAGTCCAAGGACTTCTTCGAATCAGGCTACAACATGGTGAACTGGCACTATCTGCCCGAGTCGAACCAGGTGATCTGGTTCTCGGCGCGCACCAACTGGGGCCAGCTCTACATGTACAACCTCACCACGGGCCAGCTCGAGCACCCGATCACGACGGGCGATTACGCCGTGTTGCAGGTGCTGCGCGTGGACCGCGACCACCAAGTGCTCTACTTCACCGCCACCGGCCGCGAGAAGGGCGACCCGTACTTCCAGTATCTCTACCGCGTGAACTTCGACGGCACCGGGTTCAAGCTCCTCACGCCCGACAGCGCGAACCACTCGATCCAGTTCGCGCCCGACGGCCGCTATTTCGTGGACACCTACTCCACGCCGCAGACGCCCGCCGTGGCGGTGCTGCGCAACGACGAGGGCAAGGAGGTGGTGCCGCTCGACAAGCAGGACATCTCCAAGCTGCTCGCGACCGGCTGGAAGCCGCCCAAGACGGTCATCGTCAAGGCACGCGACGGCAAGACCGACCTCTACGGGCTGATGTTCACGCCCACGCACATGGTGCCCGGGCGGAAGTATCCGATCGTGAACCACATCTACCCGGGTCCGCAGACGGGCAGCGTGGGCTCCCGCAGCTTCTCGTCGGCCCGCGGCGACTGTCAGGCGCTGGCCGAGCTGGGCTTCGTGGTGGTCGAGATCGACGCGATGGGCACGCCGATGCGGTCGCACTCGTTCCAGGCCGAATACTACGGCCACATGGGCACCGACAACGGGCTCCCGGATCAGATCACCGGCATGAAGCAGCTCGCGGCGCGTTACCCGTTCATCGACATCGACAAGGCCGGGATCTACGGCCACTCGGGCGGCGGATTCGCCACCGCCGACGCGATGTTCCGCTATCCGGACTTCTTCAAGGTCGGCGTCTCCGAGTCGGGCAACCACGACCAGGCGGAGTACGAGGACGACTGGGGCGAGAAGTGGCAGGGGCTCGACGTCCGGCTGCCGAACGGCGAGATGAGCTACGACGCGCAGTCCAACGAGTCGGTGGCCAAGAACCTCAAGGGCCATCTGCTGCTGGCCCACGGCACGATCGACGACAACGTGCCGCCGTACAACACGCTCCTCGTGGTGGATTCGCTCATCAAGTACAACAAGGATTTCGACCTGTTGATGATCCCCAACGTGCACCACGGCTACGGGGCAGCCACGAACTACATGACGCGCCGGCGGTGGGACTACTTCGTGCGCTACCTGATGGGCGCGACGCCGCCGCACGAATATCTGATGAACCCGCCCGACAACGGGCGCGGCGGGCGGGGACGGGGCTGAGGCTGCCCCACCCTTCCCCAACAGAAGGCTGAGAGCCGAGAGCTGTCAGCCGTGAGCTGACAGCAACAAGGGCACAAAGGACCCCCCTCTACGCATTGCATCGCGCAGAGGGGGGTCCTTCTTGGCTGGCCGGCATCAAGAACGAGGGAACTGCAGATGATCCGGATGGTCCGGATCAGACGGATACTGCAACTGCATGACTAGGGGGATTCAGTGGAGGATCTCGGCGCCGAGACGAATGCCCGCCCCGGCGCACGGATCCCCAACGCACGGCCCCAAGTTTTCACGCGTCGTATTGTAGTATCGGTATCATCCGGACCATCCGTCTCATCTGCAGTTCCAGAGTTCTTGATCCCCGCCCGGCGGTATCAGGGTATGATCTTCCCGCCGACGAGCTTGTTGTAGTCCGACAACCCGTTCTTCATGAACGCGTCGTAGGCGGTTTGCCCCTTGGCCAGATAGTCGTTGATCAGCTGCAGAACCTGGTACGAGGTATCGGTCGGCCTGTAGTTCGCCCCGCCCGCCACGTCCCCACCGCCCGTGCCGACCTCGGCGTACAGCCAGATCAGGCTCATGTAGCCGTGATCCGCCGTCACGAAGTACTTGTCGTCGCTGTTCAGATCCTCGCGCGAGATCAGCTTCGTCTCGATCCCGAGCAGCTTGTCGTTCATCGCCGTGAGCGCCTGGACCCGCGCCGCGTTGCCGGCCGCGGCCTTGGTCTGCTCCTCCAGCGCGTGCCGCATCACCTCCAGCCGGTTGATCGTCTCCGCCGTCCGGCTCAGATCGTTCCGGATCCTGATCTGCATGGCGAGCGATGCTTCGAGATCGGCCCGCGACGTCTTGAGCGCCGGATCCGTCAGCACCTCGAACGGCCGCGTGTAGGTCTGGCCGTCCACCGTCAGCTTGGCGGTGTAGTGTCCGCCCAGGGCGAGCGGGCCGGCGTGCACCGTCCCCTCGATCCCCCAGTGCTCCACCGGGCGCGTGTCCTTGCCCTTGAACCGCAGCTCGTCCCAGATGTGCGGGTTGTCGGGCGCCACGGTGCGCAGCTCGACCTGCACCGGTCCGTCGTACTGCAGGTTCCACTGCATCATGTTGTCGCCCGCCCGGCCGGCCTGCTTCATCGTGCGGATCACCGTGCCGTGCGCGTCGCTGATCTGCATCTCCACCGAATCCCTCGGCGCGCTGCGCAGGTGGAACAGGAACTCGGCCGTCCCGCTGCGCGCCATCCGCCATCCGGGGCGCGGCGCGTAGAAGTACACCGCCGCGTCGGCCGGCACCTGGTCGCGCTGCTCCAGCCGCGTGATGTCGTGCATGATGTAGATCCCGCGCCCGTAGGTCGACACCACGACGTCGTGCCAGTCCTTGGGCACCACGATCCAGGTCACCGGCGCCGCCGGCAGCCCGGCCTGGAAGTGCGTCCAGTGCGCGCCGTCGTCCATCGAGTAGTAGAACGCGTGCCCCGTCCCGGCGAATAGCATCCCCTTCCGGTTCGGGTTCTCGGCCACCGACATCGCGTAGTCCAGCGGACCGCCGTGCGGCAGCGCATCGCTGATCCGCGTCCACGTCTTGCCGTAGTCGGTGGTCTTGTAGATGAACGGGTCGCGGTTGTCCATCATGTGATAGTCCACCGTCATGTACGCCGTGCCCGGATCGAACACCGACGGCGCGATCTGGCGGATCGTGCCCCACACCGGCATGTGCACGTTCTTCGTGACGTCGTTCCAGTGCGCGCCGCCGTCACGGGTGTACCAGATCTTGCCGTCGTTCGTGCCGGCCCAGATCAGGCCGCGCTGGATGGACGACGGCGCGATCGCGAACACCACCTCGCCGGCGAACTGCCCCAGGTTGTCCCCCACGAGCCCGCCCGAGCTGACGATCCGGCTCGGATCGCGCGTCGACAGGTCGGGGCTGATCACCGACCAGCTCTGCCCGCCGTTCGTC
This sequence comes from Gemmatimonadaceae bacterium, assembly GCA_046706905.1. GTDB lineage: Bacteria > Gemmatimonadota > Gemmatimonadetes > Gemmatimonadales > Gemmatimonadaceae > JAGWRI01. Next base: position 4,067 of record JBJKPA010000403.1, on the reverse strand, counting down.
GTCTTGAAGATCACCTGGCAGCCGTAGTACACCGTGTTGTGATCGAACGGATCGATCGCCAGCGGCGGCGTCCAGTGGCAGCGGTACTTCGCCTGGTCGGGCGCGAAGTCCAGCGTGTGGATCCACGGACTCACCGCGCGCGCCAGCCCGGTCCTCGCGTCGTAGCGCGAGACCTCGTTGGCGTAGCAGGTGGCCCACACGATGTTCGGATCGGTCGGATCGGGAATCGTGAATCCCGACTCGCACCCGCCCAGGTTGTGGTCCCACGTCGCGGTGCGCTGGAAGTTGCCGAAGCCGCGGCCACCGAACCCGCCGAATCCGCCGCGGCCCCCACGGCCGCCCCGGCCGCCGCGCGTCTCCTCGGCGCCCGTCGTGGTGTCGAACGCGATGATGCGCGTCGAGCTGGTCGGCGCCTCCACGGCGTCGCTGGGCCCGCGCATCGTGCCGTCGTCCTGCCGGTTCGTGTACACCCAGTACGGCACCTGGTTGTCCACCGCCACGTGGTAGGCCTGCGCGTTCGGAATCGCGATGCGGGTGAGCGTCCGCCCGTGATCGGTGGTCACGCTCGCGCCGCCGTCATAGGTCAGCCCGAAGTGGTTCGGGTCGAGCGGGTCGATCCAGATGTCGTGGTTGTCGCCGCCCCACGGCTCGCTCTGCCAGGTGCGCCCGCCGTCGGTGGACTTGTAGAAGCCGCTGTTGGCGAGCAGCACCTCGTCGGCGTTGCCGCTGCTCACCGCGAGGTGGATGTAGTAGCCGGCACGCCCGATGAGCAGCCGGTTCCAGCTCACGACGTGCCAGTGGTGCCCGCCGTCGTCCGACCGCCACACCGAGCCCTGGTCCACCGTCTGGATCAGCGCGTACACGCGGTTCGACGCCGTGGGCGCCACCGCGACGTCGATCTTGCCGAGCGGGGAGTGCGGCAGCCCCGGATCCTCGACCTTCGACCACGTGGCGCCGCTGTCGCGCGACACGTAGATGCCGCTCGACGGTCCGCCGCCGATCTCGGCGTACGTGTGCATCTGGACTTCCCACATCCCCGCGAACAGCACCGCGGGATTCTCGAGATCCAGCGACAGCCCCGAGCACCCGGTGTTCTCGTCCACGAACAGCACGCGGGTCCACGTCTTGCCGCCGTCCATCGTGCGGTACACGCCGCGCTCCTGCTGCGGGCCCGTGGTGCGGCCCAGCGCGCAGACGTAGACGATGTTCGCGTCGGTCGGGTTGACGATGATCCGCCCGATGCGCCCCGTCTCGCGGAGCCCCATGTTGGTCCACGTCATGCCGCCGTCGGTGGACTTGTAGATCCCGTCGCCCATCACGTCGGCGTCGCGGATGGCCCACGCCTCTCCGGTCCCGGCCCACACGATGTTGTGCGCCGACGGCGCCACGGCCATCGCGCCGATCGCCTGCGCCGGCTCCTGGTCGAACACGGGGCCGAAACTGTGGCCGCCGTCGATCGACTTCCACACGCCGCCCGACGCGGACCCGAGATACCACACCGCGGTGTCGCCCGGCACGCCGGCAATGGAGGCGATGCGCCCGCCGCTCGACGGACCCGTGAACTGGAAGTGGAGCGGCTGCGGCGCGGGCGGCGGCCCGCCGCGCCCGCGGCGCTGGGCGTGCGCCGGTGCGGCGATCAGGGCCGCGCTCAGCACGCCGGCGAACAGGGAACGGAGTCGAAGAGTGGTCATGAGAGGCATCCGGGCTCAGTGCTTGATGGGATTGGAGGTCAACACCTGCGCATTGCGGTCGGGCGGTTCCACGCCCAACAGGTCGTGCACGAAGAAATCGTCTCGCTTCATGGCGCCGTACGCGCCGCCCGACGTGTGGTCGGAATTCGGAATCTCGAGCAGATCGAAGGTCTTGTTCGCCTTGATCAGGGCGTTCACGACCTGTACGGTGGACGACGGGTCCACGTTGGTGTCCAGCTCGCCGTACACGAGCATCAGCTGGCCGGTGAGCCGCCACGCGTTCTCGGTGTTCGAGCTGGCGATGTACTGCGGCCCCAGCGGCCATCCCATCCACAGCTCGTTCCACCAGATCTTGTCCATCCGGTTGTCGTGACACCCCGACGCCGAATACGCCACCTTGTAGAAGTCGCCGTGGAAGAGGAGCGCGGCCATCGCGTTCTGGCCGCCCGCCGAGGTGCCGTAGATTCCCACCCCGCGCGAGATGTCGTACCACGGATACTTCGCCGCCACCGCCCGGTGCCACAGAATGCGGTCGGGGAATCCGGCGTCGGCCAGGTCGTGCCACGCCACGTCGTGGAACGCCTTCGACCGGTTCGCCGTCCCCATGCCGTCGATCTGCACCACGATGAATCCCAGCTCGGCGAGGTTGCGCATCCCGTTCAGCACCTGGAAGCTCTTCGGCACGAACGAGCCCTGCGGGCCGGCGTAGATGTTCTCGATCACGCGGTACTTCTTCCGGGAATCGAAGTTCGTGGGCTTGAAGATGAGCCCGTAGATGTCGGTCTTCCCGTCGCGGGCCTTCGACACGAACACCTCGGGCGCCTTCCACCCGGCCTTCACCAGCGCCGAGATGTCTCCCCGCTCCAGCGGCATGACGAGCGACTGGTCGCGCGTCCGGCGCAGCTCGCCCACCGGCGGCAGGTCCACCCGCGAGTACACGTCCACGTAGTACGCGTGATCGTCCGACCACGAGACCACGTGGTTCGCGTGCACCGGGGTGTACGACACCAGGCCGGTTCCGTCGAAATTGATCCGGTAGTAGTGCAGGAAGTACGGGTCCTCGCCGGCGTTCATCCCGCCGGCGCTGAAGTAGATCTGCTTCGCCGCCGTGTCCACGTACTCCACGTGGCGCACCAGCCACGGCCCCTTCGTGATCTGGCGGATCACCTGCCCCGTGGCGTCGTCGTACAGGTAGAGGTGGTCCCACCCGTCGCGCTCCGAGGCCCAGATCATCTCCTTCCCGTCGTCCAGATCGTAGCGGAACTGGCGCCCCGAGTCGGTGATGTTGCCGCTCATCTTCCGATAGTCGATGAACGTGTTCGAGTGCTCGTCCACGATCGTGCGCGCCGCGCCCGTCGTGCCGTCCACCTCGATCACGCGGTACACCTGGTGCCCGCGCTGGTTGTACTCGAAGGTGAAGGCCCGGCTGTCGCGCCACCAGATCGGCACCGTGATGTCGTACGCGTTGGGAAACAGCGCGTCGCTCACCTCGATCTGCCGGTTCGGGTCCAGCTCGAACAGCACCGGGCGGCGCACGTCCAGCCGGTCACCGGGCTTCTGGTAGAACCGTACCGAGTCCTTGGGCTGGAGCTGATCGGGCGGCGTGGACACGACGTAGTGCACCTCGCGGTGATAGCCCGGCTCCACGCGATAGGCGACGAGCTTCCGCGAGTCGGGCGCCCACTGGATGGATTCGAACGAGTAGTAGTTGCCCTCCGAGCCGTCGTAGCTCAGCTCGGTGCCCGACGAGGCGCCCACCGGGCGGACGAAGACGTTGTAGTTCCAGATGTACGCTTCCTGCTTCCCGTCGGGCGACCGCTTGAAGCCGGGCGACTCGCGCAGCGTCGGCGCCTGCTGCGCCTCGGCCAGCTCCTCGGCCGCCCACTGGTCGTCCCACGGGCCCTCGTACGGCACCGCCTCCGTGTCGGGCGTCAGCCCCCACGACGGCGACGGCCCGCCCACGCCGCGGTTGCCGTACCCGCGGCCGAAGCCCCGCCTCGCCGGGCCCGTGTCGCGGCAACGATAGTCGGCCAGCCCGCACCGCCAGAGGTGCCCTGCGCGGACGAACTCGATCGCCTGCTTGCCGTCGGCAAAGGTGAACCGCGCGAACGGCAGCGTGACCGCCGTGAAGCTCGTGTCCATCGCCGCCGAGAGGGTCGCCGCGAGCCGCGCGTGGTCGAACGCCGGCTGCTTGGTGCGCGCGTCGGCGTCCACCAGCTCGAATTCGAACCCGCCCTTCACGCTCTTCCGGTAGAAGAACCGGTGCGTGCCGGCGATCCACTGCGGCGGATCCATCAGGTCCACCGCCAACCCTTCGAAGCGCGCGTTCAGCCCGGCGGCCCGGGCGTAGTCGGCCGCCGTCCCCTGGGCCCGGCT
>JBJKPA010000402.1:0-5087 GCA_046706905.1 Gemmatimonadaceae bacterium | reverse complement strand
GGCGTACACGCCCAGCCACCGGCCGAAGTAGAACACCGAGAGCTGCACGGCCAGGAGGCCGATGAGGAGCATCCGGTAGTGGACCTGCCCCCGGCTCGCGAAGTAGAAGAACGCCGCCATCACGCCGATGTCGGCCGTGACGAGCACGATCGGGAGCATCGGATGCAGCACGCCGCGGTCGGAGTTCTTCACGCGCCACGACGCCCAGAGCACGATCCCCACGTAGACGATGCAGGCGACCAGCGTGGGCAGCTGCGCGGCGTCCCGCGGCGCGGCGCCGAACAGGAGCACGATGAGCAGCGCGATGAGCACGCCCAGGTACCGCACCCAGCGCTGCCAGAGGATCGCCTCCCGCTGCACCTCCGCCTGGGCCTGACGCAGCGCGTCCGCGAGCTCGGAGGCGTGGACCGAATCGCGGACCACTTCCAGCGACGTCGACGTGCGGCGGTGTGGCTTGGAGGGACGGGCGGGTGAGGACATCGGGATTGGAGCGCGTTGACCGGGCTAACCTACCGCCCGTCTGTGGCGGGGTAAAGCGCGAACGGGGGGCGGCCGGCGCCGCCCCCCGCGATCGTCATTCGTTGCCGTCGTCGGCGCCTACCGGCTCGCCGTCGTCCTCCACCGCGGCGCCTTCGTCGTCCTCGTCGGGCACCACCCGGGCCACGTCGCGCACCAGGTCGGACGTGTCCAGCTCCACCAGGCGCACGCCCTGCGTGTTGCGGCCCGCCACCCGGATCCCCTTCACCGGCATGCGGATGATGATCCCCTGCTTGGTGATCAGCATCAGCTCGTCGTCCGGCAGGACCTCCTTGATGCTCACCGCGTTGCCCGTCTTCTCGGTGCGGTGCACGGTGATGATTCCCTTGCCGCCGCGCTTCTGCACCCGGTATTCCTCGATCGGCGAGCACTTGCCCATTCCCCGCTCCGTCACCACGAGCAGGTTCGCCTCGCGCTTGACCACGACCATGCCGACCACGACGTCGGACTCCGACAGCTCGATCCCCTTCACCCCGGTCGTGTCGCGCCCCATCGGGCGCACGTCGCCCTCGTGGAACCGGATCGAGAGCCCGTGCCGCGTGGCGAGCACGATATCGTTGTTGCCGTCGGTCACCTGGACGTCGATCAGCTCGTCGCCGTCCTCGATCTTGATCGCCTTGAGCCCGGTCGACCGCGGATTGGAGTACTGCGAGAGCGTGGTCTTCTTCACCGTGCCGCGCCGGGTGGCGAACAGCAGGAACTTGTCTTCCGGATAGTCGCGCACCGCGAGGGTGGCCTGGATGCGCGTCTCCGGCGACACGTTGATCAGGTTGACCACCGGCTTGCCCTTGGCCGCCCGGCCCGCCTGCGGCAGCTCGTGCACCTTGAGCCAGAACACGCGCCCGTCGTCGGTGAAGAACAGCAACGCGTCGTGCGTCGAGGCGATGAACAGGTGCTCGACGAAATCCTCGTCCTTGAGCCCCGACCCGGTGCCTCCCTTGCCCCCGCGCCGCTGCCGCCGGTAGGTGGACACCGCCGTCCGCTTGATGTAGCCGGAGTGCGAGATCGTGACCACCATGTCCTCTTCGGCGATCAGGTCCTCGACCGTGAACTCGCCCTCGTCGCTCGTGATCTCGGTGCGCCGCTCGTCGCCGAACTTGTCGGCGATCGTCGACAGCTCGTCCCGCATCAGCGCCATCCGCTTGGGCTTGGAGCCGAGCAGCGACTTGAGCTCCTTGATCGTCGCGCGGACCTCCTTCAGCTCCTCCTCCAGCTTCTCGATCTCGAGGCCGGTGAGCTTGGCCAGGCGCATGTTGAGGATCGCCTCGGCCTGCCGCTCGGAGAGCTCGAACCGCTTCTGCAGCTCGGCGCTGGCCGTCGGCGTGTCCTCGGCCGCCCGGATGACCTTGATCACCTCGTCGATGTTGTCGACCGCGATCTTGAGGCCGTCCAGGATGTGCTCGCGCTCCTGGGCCTTGTCGAGCTCGAACTGCGCCCGCCGCACGATCACCTCGTGCCGGTGCGCGATGTAATGCTCGAGCACTTCCTTGAGCGGCATGATCTTCGGCACCAGCCGCCCCGTGGCCGCGTCGGGCACCAGGGCCAGCATGATCACGCCGAACGTGCTCTGCAGCTGCGTGTGCTTGTAGAGCTGGTTGAGCACCACCCGCGGAATCGCGTCGCGCTTCAGCTCGACCACGATGCGCAGCCCCTCGCGGTCCGACTCGTTCCTGAGGTCGCTGATCCCGTCGAGCTTCTTGTCGCGCACCAGCCCCGCGATGTCCTCGATCAGCTTGGCGCTGTTCACCTGGTACGGGATTTCGGTGATCACGATCTGCGACTTGTTCGACGACTCCTTCTCCTCGATCACCGCCCGGGCCCGCATCACGATCCGCCCGCGCCCCGTCTCCTGATAGTCCTTGATGCCCTGGCGGCCGTAGATGAATCCGCCCGTCGGGAAATCGGGACCCTTGATGTGCTTGCGCAGCTCGCCCGCCGTGGCGTCGGGGTGCTCGATCAGATGCAGCAGCGCGTTGATCACCTCGCCCAGGTTGTGCGGCGGAATGTTCGTCGCCATGCCCACGGCGATCCCCGACGATCCGTTGACCACGAGGTTCGGGAACCCCGACGGCAGCACCGACGGCTCCTGCAGCCGGTCGTCGAAGTTGGGCACGAAATCGACCGTGTTCTTGTCGATGTCGGCCAGCATCTCCATCGCGATCGGCGTCAGCCGCGCCTCGGTGTACCGGTACGCCGCCGCCGGATCGCCTTCCACCGACCCGAAGTTGCCCTGCCCGTCGATCAGCGGATTGCGCAGCGAGTAGCTCTGCACCATGCGCACCAGCGCGTCGTACACGCTCGAGTCGCCGTGCGGATGATACTTGCCCAGCACGTCGCCCACGACCGTAGCAGACTTCTTGTATGGACGCCCCGGCACGAGCCCCAGCTCGTTCATCGCGTACAGCACGCGCCGGTGCACCGGCTTCAACCCGTCGCGCACGTCGGGCAGCGCACGGGACACGATCACGCTCATCGAATAGTTGATGAACGACTCGCGAATCTCGTCGTCGATGAGGCGCGGAAGGATGCGTTCGCGGTTGTTGGGAGCGGTCATGATGGACGGTGAGGGAGGGGCAAAAACAGCGGCCGCCGGAGACCCATTAAAATAGCCGTTTCGGGGGCGAAAATCAACCGATAGTTAACATCGTAACTAACTACGATACAACGGGTTATATCAAGCGACGACGCGGCGCAGACGCCCCACGGAACGGGCCCCGTTTCTCCCCCCCGGAATCCCCCTCCGGCCGCCCCCCGAGCCGCTACGTCCGCGTCCCCCGACGCCGGTCGAAAATCACGCTCCGCCGGCACGTCGGGCACAGCAGCCACTCCCGGTGCCGGGCGTATCCCAGCCCGAACGACCCGCCCCCGATCTCCCGCGCCGTCATCACCGCCCCGTCCACCGGGCACGAAACGGTCTTGCCCGACTCGTAGGCCTCACGAATCGCGCGCTCCTGCTCGGACGTGAATTGGGCTCGCTGTTTCATGTGCTTTCCGTCCTACCGTCCTACCGTCCTACCGACTCACCGACTCACCGACTCACCGCCATCACGACCTTCCCGAACTGCTCCCCCCGCTGCAGCCGCTCGTACGCCGCACGGCCCTCGTCCAGCTCGTACACGCCGTCCACCGGCGGCAGCAGGCGCCCGGCCCGCAGTTGCTCCACGATCGCGTCGAATTCCGCGTCGCTCCCCATCGTCGAGCCGAGAATCGAGAGTTGGTTCCAGAACACGCGGCGCACGTCGGTCTCCACGATCGGCCCCGTGGTCCCCCCGCACGTCACGAGCCGCCCCCGCTTCGCCAGCGCGGCCACCGACTGCTTCCACGTCGCCGCGCCCACGTTGTCCACCACGACGTCCACCCCGGCCTTGCCCGTGGCCGCGCGGATCTCGCGCGCCACGTCCGCCGTCCGGTAGTTGAGTGTGTGGTCGGCCCCCATCGCGCGTGCCCGGGCCAGCTTCTCGTCGCTGCTCGACGTCACCCAGACCTCGGCGCCGATCAGCTTGCAGATCTGCAGCGCCGCCGTGGCCACGCCGCCCCCGATTCCCCAGATGAGCACGCGCTCCCCCGGCTGCACCCGCGCCCGCGTGACGAGCATGCGCCACGCGGTGATCGTCACCAGCCCGAAGCCCGCCGCGGCCTCCGTCGGAATGCTCGCCGGAATCGCGCGCACGTTGAACGCCGGCACCACCACGTATTCGGCGGCCGTGCCCGGTAAGTGCTCACCCAGGATGCCGAACCTGATGCACAGGGGATGCTCCCCCTCGCGGCAGTACGCGCAGGTGCGGTCGCTGATCCCGGGATTGAGCACCACCCGGTCCCCTTCGCGCACGCCCGTCGCGCCGGCACCCACCCGGTCCACGATCCCCACGGCGTCGGCCGCCACGACCCACGGCGGCGTGAGGGTGATGCCCGGCAGCCCCTCGAGCACGAACAGGTCGAGGTGGTTGAGGGCGGCCGCCTGCACGCGCACGCGGACGTCGGTGGCTGCGCGTATCGTCGGCTCGGGCAGATCGTCCCGCACCTCGAGCCGTTCCAACCCGCCGTGAGCGGAGATCGTCAGTCCTCGCACGGGTATCCTCTGCGGTTATATTGCACACGCCTGCGACCGCCCCTCCGCGGCCGCGTCGCTCCGGTGAAAATATGCACCGGATGACCGGCCCCTGGGGTGTGGCGGCCGCTCCGATTCGACTCCGATCCCGATGACGTCCATCAAGGTTCCGCCGCTCGGCGAATCCATCACCGAGGCGATCGTCTCCCGCTGGCTCAAGGCCGAGGGAGACGCCGTCGCGCCCGGCGACACGATCGTCGAGCTGGAAACCGACAAGATCACGGTCGAGGTGCCCTCCCTCTCGGGTGGCGTGCTCACGAAGCACCTGCACGCCGAGGGCGACACGGTGCACGTGGACGACGCGCTCGCCGAGTTGGACGAGTCCGCCAAGCCCGCCGCGGTGCCGAAGGCGGCTGCCAAGGCGGCTCCGGCTGCCGCGAAGCGGGAACCGGCCAGGGCGGCTGCCCCGGCGGCACCCTCGGCCCCGGCGCCGGCCTCCGCG
>JBJKPA010000401.1:0-7655 GCA_046706905.1 Gemmatimonadaceae bacterium | reverse complement strand
GGCCGGCCCCCACCAGCGCCCAGGGGCGGCGGCGTGGCGTCATGCGCGAGCTCCGGTCATCCCTCAAGTATACGGACCCGCGCTCCGCGTCTCCTCCCCGGCGCGGCCCTTCTCCCACGGGGCGCCGGGCCCGCCGGACGGCTCTCGCGCACATCCCCCTCGCGCGGGACCCGCCCCCGAGGGCACATTTCCGGTGTGCGCGGGTTCTGTGTGTATGTTGGGCCGGTCGCGTTCCCGCTCCGGCCCCGCGATCCGTCCCGCCCGCGCAGTTCCCCGTCCGCTGCTGGAGTTCCCCACATGAAGCCCTCCCGACACCTGCCGCCGCGCACCGGATTCCTCCTCCTGATCGCGGCCGCTGCGGTGGCCGCGCTCGCGGCGTGCATGAACAACCCCGCGAATCCCGCCAAGGGGTTCCCCGTCGTGGGCACGTACCGCCTGGCCCTCGTGAACGGCTCCCCGCTCCCCTACGACTCGGGCGGGACGTACACGCTGAGCGGAAACCTCGACGTGAAGTCCGATGTCACGTACACGCTGAGCGAAACGGACAGCAGCAGCGCGGGCAAGACGACCTTCAGCTCCTCCGGGCAGTGGAGCGTCTTTGCGCAGCAGCTCACGCTGATCGACGCCAACTCGGGCGTGTACATCGGGACGCTGTCGGCGCAGCTCGATTCGGTCACGATCACCGTCAACGGGCATACGAGCGAGTACGCGAAGAATTAGCGGCGGCCCCACACCACCCCAACGGACGGCGGAGAGCCGTGGGCTGACCGCCGTGAGCCTTGGGCGACGGGACGGGACGGTCCCCGACTCATATGAGGCCGACAAGGCCGAGGGCCGTTCCTCGTGCCCGTGTTGCCAGGAGCTAGCGGCCATCGGCCAACGGCGTTCAGCCTTCGGTTTTCAGTTGCGTCGTTCGCCGTCGCGCAGTATGAAGGTGCGTAGTTGGTAGTTGGCAGTTTCCGACCCTCCGTCTCACCGACTAACCGACTAACCGACTAACCGACTAACCGACTAACCGGCCCACCCCAATGCCCTCCCGCCGCTCCTTCCTCGCCTCCGTCGGCGCCGGTAGCGCCGGCCTCCTGCTCGGGCCCGTCATCTCGGCGCGGGGCGCCGAGGCCCTGCTCGGCGCCACACGCGCGCCGGCCCGCGCGCTGGCCGACGGCGTCATCCGCCTGGACAGCAACGAGAACCCGAACGGGCCCGGGGACCGCGTGTTCGCGGCAATCCGCGGCTCGTTCGACGTCGCCAACCGGTATCCGCGCATCGAACAGCGCCAGGCGATCGCCGCCATCGCCGCGGCCCGCGGCGTGAAGGCCGAGAACCTGATGCTCGGCTGCGGTTCGACGGAGATTCTCAGGATCGTGACCAACGCGTTCACGAGCCCGAGCCGCGCGCTCGTCCAGGGCAGCCCGACGTTCGAGGTGATGGGCCGCGTGGCCGAGGCGATGGGCTCCCCGGTGCGCGACGTCCCGGTGGGCCGGAACCTCCAGCTCGACCTCGAGGCGATGGCCGATGCGGCGGACGGCGCCGGCGCGGTCTATCTGTGCAATCCCAACAATCCGACGGCCACCGTCCACGGCGCCGCCGCGGTGAAGCAGTTCGTGGACACCGTGTGCCGCCGCTCGCCCGACACGATCGTGCTGATCGACGAGGCCTATCACGAATTCGTGGACGATCCGTCGTACGCCACCGCGATCCCGCTCGCGTTGAGCAACCCGAACGTCGTCGTGGCGCGAACCTTCTCCAAGGTCTACGGCATGGCCGGGCTGCGGCTCGGCTACGCGATCGCGCGGCCCGAGACGCTCAAGCGGATGGCGCCCTGGCGGCTCGCCTCGAACACCAACCAGCCGGCGCTGGCCGGCGCGGTGGCGACGGTGGCCGACACGGCACGCATCGCCGAGCAGCAGCGGCTCAACCGCGCGGCCCGCGCGTTCACGACGAAGTTCTTCCGCGACGCCGGCTACCAGGTGGCCGATTCGCAGGCCAACTTCCTGATGGTCGATATCCGGCGCGAGGTGAAGCCATTCACGGCGGCGTGCCTCAAGCGCGGCGTGTCGTTGGGACGGCCGTTCCCGCCGCTGATCACCCATCTGCGCGTGTCGATCGGGACGATGGCGGAGATGGAGCGGGCGACGGAGGTGATGCGAGAGGTGCTGGCGTCGTAACTCCGCCCCGCCCCAAAAGAAGGCTCAAAGCTCTGAGCCGTTAGCCGCCCGCAACGGCGACGGGACGGCCCTCGGCTCAAGCTGCATGTGTGCCGAGGACTGTCCTTTGTGCACCTGTTGCCGATAGCTCACGGCTGTCAGCGAACGGCTCTTCGCCTTCTGTTGTCGGTTCCGCCCCTTCCCGCATGGAACTTTCCCCCCGCCCGGGCATTGATCCTGTAGGAGGAATTCCCATGCACCCCCACACCCGCGCCCTGCTTCCAGTCGGAGTCACCCTGTTCATGTTGAGCGCCACCTCGTGCCGGACGGCCAGCGCCGCGGTCACGATTCCGGACCCCGCCGTCGACGTTCCGCTCGCCGCCGCCCCGGGCCAGCGAGTCGCCGTCTTCGCCGGCGGCTGTTTCTGGGGAATCCAGGCCGTCTTCGAGCACGTCAAGGGCGTCATCAGCGCGACCTCCGGCTACAGCGGCGGCCGCGTGGCCAACCCGAGCTACGAGCAGGTCAGCACGGGCGACACCGGGCACGCCGAGTCGGTCCGCGTCGTGTTCGATCCGTCGCAGATCACCTTCGGCCGTCTGCTCAAGGTGTTCTTTGCCGTGGCGCACGATCCCACCGAGCTCGACCGGCAGGGCCCCGACGTCGGCACCCAGTACCGGTCGGCGATCTTCTACACCAACGCCGAGCAGCGACGCGTGGCCGACGCCTACATCCATCAGCTCGACGCCGCGCACGTGTACGGCCGGGCGATCGTCACGCAGGTCGTGCCCTTCACGGCGTTCTACGAGGCCGAGGGGTACCACCAGGACTTCTTCGACAAGCACCCGGACAACGCGTACATCGTGATCAACGACGCGCCCAAGGTCGCGAACCTGAAGCGCGAGCTGCCCGATCTCTACGTCGCGACGCGCGCGCGCTACTGAGCGGCGCGGGGCCGTCCGCCGACGTCACCGCGGCTTGACGGTGCCCTTGCGCAGCGTCTTCTCGGCCGGCGTCACACCGTCCATCGTCCAGCTCTCGATCTGGAACACCGTCGTCCCGGTGTCGGAGCGCGCCCACACGCCGGTCTTCGTCGAATCGAACAGCACGTCGGCCAGCGGCGACTTCCCCGTGCCGAACACGCGCACGCGTGCCGTCGGGTGCGTGAACCGCGCGGCCTTCGCCTGCGCCGGCGTGGCGAAATTCTCGGCCGAGAGCGGGTTGAGATGGTCGATGAGCTGCTTCGCGGCCGCGGTGTCGGCGGGGCCCGCGCCGGCCAGGGTCCAACTCCGCTTGGCTCCGCGCACCAGCGCGTAGTGCTCGCGCCCGTGCTGCACCTCGATGCGGTGCACGCTGTCCGCCGGAATGGATGCGATCGTGTGGTCGCGCCACTCGACGAGCCCGTGGCCTAGGGCGCCGGTGAGCCGGCCGTGGAGGGAATACACCGCGTCACCGGAGGTGGGCCGGATGTAGAGCCCCGAGTAGTCCGACGTCTGATGGCCGGTGATCCAGTCGAGCGCCACGTGCCCCTTCTCGATCACGCGCACGTGCTGGCCGCTGTCGGCGGCCACGCCCAGCGCCGGCTGCGCCGACTTGCTCTCGGCCACCAGCTCGGTGCTGTTGCTGGACGTGTCGGCCAGCGCGCTGAGCAGCTCGGCGACGTTCGACGCGGTGGCCGGGTACGCGTTGTCGCGCCACCGGCCGTTGGCGCCGCGCACGAGCAACGCCGTGTCGGCGCCCTTGGTGAGCGCCACGGTGTCCACGGCCGCCGTGTCCACCGTGGGCAGGGCGAGCCGGATCACGCGATCGCCCGTCGAGCGGCGCGTCAGCGCGAGCACGCCCCACACGACGACCACCGCCGCCAGCACGACGGCGAGCCGGAGCAGCTGCTTGGTGCTCATGCGACGCTCTCTCCTGCCGCGCCCAGCGGCCGGTACGGCGCGTGCGTGCGGCGCCGGCGGCGGGCGAGGGTCACGAGCCCGCCGATCGCGATCAGCAGCGGCACGCCGATCACGTTGAAGTACTTCGCGAAATCGCGCGTGGCCGCGCTCGTGAACGCCAGCTTGGGCGGCGTGCGGTTCTTGGCGCGGATCGAGATCAGCGCGTCGTCCTGGGCCAGCCAGTCCACCGCGTTGAGCACGAAGTCGAGGTTCTGCGGCGTGTGGCCCACGATGCGGTCGGTCACGAAGTCGGTGTTCCCCACGACGATCAACCGTCCGGCGTCGCTGTCCGCCTTGGCGGCCGGCGTGACCTGCACGGCCAGCAGCTGCGTGCCCAGACTGTCCTGCGGATAGGTGCGCGTCGGGTTGATGGACGCGATGCCCGAGACCACCCCCGAGGCGCGCGTGGATTCGTACAGCGGCGTGTGCACGTACGCCGCCTCGTGCGTCGTGTCCACCGGACTGGCCCAGGTGAGGAGGACGTTGTCCACCTGCTGGTTGACCACCGACGCCCCCGTGCTCCGCGCGTCGATGAAGAACGGATACCGCGCCAGCGCCTGGCCCGCCGCCGACGGCACCGGCACGATCTCGTTGCTCACGAGGTCGTACGCCATCTGGGTGGGCACCGAGACGCCGAACGGCGCGAGCACCGCGTTCCAGCCGACCTTCTTGGCCTCGGCCACCGGCTCCTGCTGCTCGGGCTGCATTCCGCTCGCCAGAACGAGCGCGCTCCCGCCGCGCTTGAAGAACGCCGCGAACAGCGCCCGCTTGGCCGGCGGCACCGAATCGGGCGACCCGATGAGCACCGCCGTCCGCACGTCGGCCGCCGGCTGCGTCGTGTCCTCCACCGACGCCATGCGCACCGTGTACGACTTGCCCAGCTGCTGCGTCAGGTCCTGGATCGTGCCCCCCGGACCCGTGGCGTTGTTGAACACCGCCACGACCGGCTTCTTGGTGCGGGTCATCGCCTGGATCGCCGACGCCAGCCGGTACTCCAGGTTGTCGGCGCCGTTCACGAACGGAATGACCTGCTTCTTCCCCTCGTACTGGATCGCCAGCCCGAAATAGCCCTGCTTCACCTGCAGCGACGAGTTGCCCACGACGTTGAACTGCACCGGCTCCACGCCCAGCGACTGCGCCTCCTGCGCCACCTTCTGGTTGCCGGTGGGATCCTCCTCCTCGAGGCGGATCTTGCCGTGCGACGCGGAGCGGATGTCGTGCAGCAGGTCGTCCACGTCCTGCTTCATGAGCGACACGCTGGTCGGCAGCGCGTCGGAGGCGAACTCCTTGATCGTCACCAGGTCGTGCAGGTGGCCCACGATCTGCTTCGTGCCCGGCGACAGCGTGTAGGCGTGCCCGGGCGTGAGATCGAGCCGCCCGTTGATGTAGCTCCCCATCAGGTTCACGACGATGACGATCGCCACGACGAGCGCGACGCCCAGCCGCAGGCGGGCCCGCGCCTGGCCGTCGCGCGACAGCTTGCGCCCGAGCAGCGTGCCGTACGCCAGCGCCAGGAACACGCCGGCCAGCGACAGGAAGTAGACGGCGTCGCGCAGATCGATCACCCCGCGCCCGATGTTCTCGAAGTGCGACAGCACGCCGAGCCGGGCGGCGATCGTGCCGAGCGTGGGCGGCAGCCCCACGAGCAGCTGGCCCAGCCCGAACAGGATCAGCACGAACATCACGCCCACGGCGAGGATGAACGCCGTGATCTGACTCTTCGCCAGGCTCGACGTCCACACGCCGATCCCCACCATGCCCAGCGAGAGCAGCCCGGCGCCGATGTACTGCGCGATGATCGGGCCCCACGCGAGCTTGGCGCCGAGCATGAGCGTGACCGGGATCGGCAGCGTGAGCGCCAGGCCGATCCAGAGGAAGAGCACGGCGCCCACGAACTTCCCGAGCAGCACCTCCAGCTCGCTCACCGGCTGGGCGAGCACCAGCTCGAGCACCCCGCTCCGGTTGTCCTCGGCCAGCGTGCGCATCGCCACCGCGGGCACGAAGAACAGGAACAGCCACGGCAGCAGACCGAGCATCGGCCGCAGCGTCGCCTGGCCGTCCAGATACGCCTGGCGGAAGAACATGAACGCGTTGGCCGCGATGAACACGACCAGCAGCACGTAGCCCGTCGGGTGGTCGAACAGCGACTTCACCTCGCGGCGGGCGATGGTCCAGATGCGTCCGATCATGCGGCGGCCTCCGCGGCGGGCGCCGCCGTCTCGACACCGGCCGCGGTGAGCTGGCGGAACAGGTCCTCGAGGCTCCCCGCCTCCTGGTGCAGCTCGTACAGCGTCCACCCCTCGCGCTTGGCCGTCTCGAAGATCTGCGGGCGCAGATCCGTCTCGCCCGACGCCAGCACCTGCACGCGCCAGCGGCCGTCGCCGGCCTCCTGCGCATCCACGCCGCGCACGCCCGGCAGTGCCGCGATGCGCGGCTCGACGTCGCGTCCCGCCACCTCGACGTCCACCCGCACGCCAGCCGTGGCCCGCGAGACGAGCCCGTCCACCGTGCCGTCGGCCACCAGCTTCCCGCGATTGATGATCACCAGACGGGAACACGTATGCTGCACTTCGGGCAGCACATGCGTGGACAGCATCACCGTCCGCTCGCGGCCCAGGTGCCCGATGAGGTGGCGGATCTCGACCCGCTGGTTCGGATCCAGCCCCTCGGTGGGCTCGTCGAGGATCAGCAGGTCGGGCCGGTGGAGGATCGCCGCCGCCAGACCCACGCGCTGCTTGTAGCCCTTGGACAGCTCGCCGATCGGCCGGTTGAACACCGGCTCGATGCCGGTCGACGCGACCGCCTCGTCGATCGCCCGCGAGCGCTCGGCGCCGGCCAGCTCGCGGAGCCGCGCCATGAAGTCGAGGTACTCGCCGGCGAGCATCTCGCCGTACAGCGGATTGTTCTCCGGCAGGAACCCGATGCGGCGCTTGGCCTCGCGCCCGGCATCGGCGAGCGGCACGCCGTCGAGCCGGATCACTCCGCCGTCCGGCTCGAAGATCTGCGTGATCATCCGCATGGTGGTGGACTTGCCGGCTCCGTTGGGTCCCAGGAAGCCGACGACCTGTCCGCGATCCACGGCAAACGAGACCTCGTCCACCGCGGTGATTCCGTCAAAGCGCTTGGTGACGCGCTCCAGCGAAAGAAGCGACATGGCGTGAGTCGATTGTGAGATGTCCGGATGGCCGGCGGCGCTGCATGATCACCAGATGACGCCTGGGGGGCGCGTCTTCACCGGCCTCGTATCAAAAAAAGCGGGCCGGCGCGCCTGTCAATGCGCGCCGGCCGTTAGGATTTCGTTAGGGCCCGCATGAAACGCTCAATGCTTGGTCGCCTGCTCGGCGCGCGCGGCGAGCCATTGCCGCCAGTCGGCGTCGAGTGCCGCGAGCGTCCGCGGTCCGCTCGGCTGCGCCGCCAGCACACCGGCCAGCGGCTTCGCCGCGATGCCCGCGTCCACGAGCTGCCCGACCAGCGGCGCGCCCTCGCGCGTCATCAAATAGCGGCCGAGCACCGTGGCCTCCGCGTCGTACAGCGCGGCGCCACGCATCGGCATCGCCCGGCGCTGCTGGTC
>JBJKPA010000400.1:0-2618 GCA_046706905.1 Gemmatimonadaceae bacterium | reverse complement strand
CCCGCCGCGACCGCGCGGGGGCTCGGAGTCCACCGTGTAGGCGATCCAGCGCCCGTCGCGCGAGAATTCGCCGCCGTGGGCGTCGGGGATCGCGACGTCGTGGTTGGTGGTCAGGTCGAGGATGTGCAGCTCGGGCTTCTCGTCGCGCGGGAGCACGTTCGTATGACGGAACGTGTACGTGACCCAGCGGCCGTCGCTCGACACGTGCGCGTCGCCGATGGTGCGCCACCGGCCGTAGTCGTCCACGGTGAGCACCTTCCTGGCGCCGGAGTCGGGCTGCTGCACGACCGGCACGCGCGGTGTCGGCGCGGCGGAGAGGAACACTCCGGCCGCGCCGGAGAGCGTGAAGAGCGAGCTGAACACGGGGCCGTCTCCCGATACAGGTGAGGAAGGCCAAGATACGCGGCGGACCGGAGGGGCGCACTGGCGGGCGCGTTCCGTGCCGGGCCATGTTGCTCCCATCCCCTTCGCGGAAGAACCCGTGACCGTACGCCGAATCGCCGCCGTCGCCGCGGCGCTCACCGTCCTGCGCATCGCGAGCGCCGGTGCGCAACACGCCGCTCCGATCCGTTACGCCGTGACCTTTCCGGACCTCGCCGCGCACGCCGCGTGGGTGCGGGGCGATTTCCCGACGGACGGCAAGCCCACGATCGAGCTGATGATGGCCATCTGGTCGCCGGGCTATTACCAGGTCGAGAACTACGCGCGGAACGTGGACAGCGTCTCGGCCACGGCGAGCGACGGCGCCGCACTCCCCATCCGCAAGACGCGCGACAACCGGTGGCTGGTCGAGACGCACGGCGCGCCGGTGGTGACGGTGCGCTACCGCGTGAAGGCGGACCGCAAGTTCGTGACCGCCGACTGGGTGGGCGACAGCCTGATCGTGCTGTGCGGCGCGCCGACGTTCATGACCCCCGTGGGCGGCGCGTCGCGCTCCGCGGACGTGCGCTACGCCTTTCCCGCGGGATGGACCTCGGCCACGTCGCTCGACTCGGCGGCCGACCGCGCGCCGGACCATTACCTGGCGTCCGACTACGACGATCTGGTGGATTCGCCCATCGTGGCCGGGCACCTCCAGCGCTTCGCGTTCGTCGTGGACGGCAAGACGCACCTGCTGGTGGACGCCGGGCAGGTGGACGGCTTCGACGGCCGGCGCGCGGCCGCCGCGCTGGACCGGGTGATGGAGGAGTCGTACCGGTTCTGGGGGTTCCTGCCGTATCCGCGATACGTGTTCCTCAATGTCTTCCGCGCCGGGGGCGGCGGGCTCGAGCACAAGAACTCGACGCTGCTCACCGTGCAGGCCCGCGGCACGCAGACGCCGGCGGGGTTCGACCGCTGGCTCACCTTCGTGTCGCACGAGTACTTCCACGCGTTCAACGTGAAGCGGCTGCGGCCGGTGGTGCTGGGGCCGTTCGACTACGAGGCGGCGCCCACGACGCCCAGCCTGTGGATCGCCGAGGGGCTCACGACGTACTACGCCGACCTGTTCGACGTGCGGGCGGGGCTGGCCTCACCGGCGGACTGGCTGGGGTGGATGTCGAAGCTGATCGCCGGCCTGCAGCATACCCCCGGACGCCTGGTGCAGACGCTGTCGCAGTCGTCGCTGGACGTGTGGAACAGCGAGGCGTCGGGCGTGCGCATGGATCAGGCGAAGACCGTGAGCTACTACACGAAGGGTCCGGTGGTGGGGCTGCTGCTCGACGCGCACATCCGCCGGCTCACGCACGACTCGGCGAGCCTGGACGACGTGATGCGCGCAGCGTACGCGAAGTACGGTGGGGCGCACGGCTACACGCCGGCGCAGTTCCAGGCGGTGGCGAGCGCCGTCGCCCACACGGATCTCACGTCCTGGTTCCACAAGGCGCTGGACACGACCGACGAGCTGGATTACGGCGAGATGCTGGACTGGTTCGGGTTGCAGCTCGCCGATACGGCGGGCCCGGCGTCGCGGTGGGCGCTGGAGCCGGTGGCGGATCCCACGGCGGCGCAGACGGCGCATCTCCGGGCGATCCTGCGGCCGGACGTTCTGCACCGCTGATATCGGGGAACACCCGACGGCCCCCATCCATTCCCCCCGACTGCGCGCCGGCCGGGTGCGGTCGCTACGTTGCGCCATGCGATTCCGGGGAGTGATCCGCATCGGCGCCACCTGCGCGCTCGTGTTCGCCCAGCTGGCGGCGTTCACGTCGGCGCCGAGCTGCCCGTGCGACTCCCCGGACATGGGCGCGATGCCGGGCATGACCGGCGGCGACATGCACCACATGCCGGCCAACGCGAACACGCACCACCGCGCGCCCTGCTCGCATCCGATGACGCAGGGCGAGTGCACCGGCATGCTCGCCTGCAGCTCGACGGCGGTGATTCCGGTGGCGGTTCCGGCGGCGTTCGCACCGGCGCCCGTCCCGACGACGCACATCGCGGCGGTCACGACTCCGCGCAGCGTGTCCCGCGCGCCCGAACCGCCCCCACCGCGCGCCTGACCCCTCCCATCTGACCGTCAGCGCCGCCGCGCATTCCGCGCGTGCGGCCCATGGGACGCGTTCCGGCCTTCCGGCCGGACGCCATCGGGGATCATCCATATGCATGCGATCGTGCGGCGCATCATGCGCCGCGGGTGC
>JBJKPA010000399.1:0-6384 GCA_046706905.1 Gemmatimonadaceae bacterium | reverse complement strand
GGGTGGGCTTGCTGGTGGGTGCTGGGGACGGCGGAGCCGGGGGGGCGGTCCGCGCCTGACGCAACTTCGCGTCGTTCGCGGCCGCGTTCCGCGCGGCGTCCTTGACGTCCTTGGCGCGAGTCGCCGCGCCGGCCGCCATGCGCTGGGCGATGGTCAGGAAGCTGCGGTCCACGACCGCCTCGCCCACGCGGAGCGACGGATCGCGGCGCACGTCCTCGGCCGTTGCGCGACTCGTGTAGCGCCCGACCTGGGCGCCCAAGGCCTGCAGGTCTTCCGCCGACAGCCCCGTAATCCCCTGCGCTTTCAGGACTTCCGTGGCGATCTGGACCCCTTGATCCGGGGTGATCTCCAGCGGGCCCGTCTCGGCGGCGGGGGCGCTGAGGCTGCCCAGCTGCTCGCGGACGCTGTTCTGCGCCTCGAGGCTGGCGTTCCGGATCGCGAGCGCCAACGCGCGCTGCGCTTCCGGCCGGAACGCCCACGCGATGGAGCCGTCGGGATTCTCCGTGGCCGACAGGAACTCGGCCAGCCGGTTCGGGTCTCTGAACAGCTCCCCGAACACCTTGACGACCGCCTGCGACTGCGCGTTGGCCGTGTGCATGAGCTGCACGGCCCCCGCGCCGCGGTACGTCGTGGTCTTCCCTTGGGCGTCCTGGACGGTCCATTGGGCGATCCGGTGCAGCGGTTCGTCCTGCTGTTGCTGACTGCGGAGCGCGGCTTCGTACTGATCGCGCTCGGACAGGCGTTGAAGAATCGCCGGCACCGCCTCGGCGTCGAGGATCGCGCCCTCGCCTTCGCGCACCAGCATCCCGTCCACGGTCCGGGTTTCCCCGTCCACGGTGTAGGTGGCCGGCGCGGCGTCCTCGAGGAGTTTCAGCCCCTCTTGGACGAGCGGGTCGGGCGCGGCTGGCTCCTCGCCAGCGGCGTCATCGGTAGTGTCGGGTGAGGCGATCGCCGCCGCATCGTCCGCCGCCGGGGCGCCATCGGGCGGCGCCGCCTCGGGGGCAGCATCAGCGGGCGCGGCAGCCGCATCGGCGGGGGGCGCATCATCGTCGAGATCGAGCCTGGAGGCGGGTTGCCCCCAGCCGAATTGCTCGGCGAGATCGTCCGCGAGCGTATCCTGCGCGCCAGCGTCGGGCTCGTGGTCTACCATGGGGTCTTCTCCCGGAAAAGTCAAGCGGGGCAACGGCTAGACGTGCTGCCGCCCCCAACGAATCGCGTGCTGGACGGCGTGCTCGACGCGCGTCCACGTCTGCTCGAGGACGTGGCCGGCCGCGTCGATTTCGCGGACGAGCCACGAACTGTCCGACACCTGCCGGATGGACAGCGACGGCCGCACCACCTGTGTCGGCGCGGCGCTCGGGGCACCAGCGGCCGTGGCCTCTGCGGCCGACGTCGGCGGCGCGGGCGGCGGCGTCAGCGCCGGGTTCTGCTCGGCCGGGGCCGACCCCGCGTTCTGGTCGCCGACCCACGGGCTCGCGTCCGTCGGCGCCGGATAGAGGCCGTCAGCCGTGTACGGCCACCATTGGCCGTCGGGCTTGCCGGCGTTGACGCCGACGCCGATGCCCTCGACCTGGATCGAGCCATCGGGCGCCTGGACCGCGCGGTTGCCGCCGACAGTGCCTTTCACGCCGGCGGGGACCTGGGCGGGGACCGGCTCGGTGCCGAGCCCCCACGGATTGCCAGCCGGCAGCGGTAAGAACGGAACGGGCATGGGGATCTCCTTGGGCTACGCGCTCTTGCCGCGCCCGTGCTTGTGGTTGAAGCCCTTCAAGGTCATCGCCAGCCGCGCCCGCTTGGCTAGCAGCTCGTCCGACGAGTTGGCCGCCGACTCGAGCTTCGCCTCGGGGATCTTCTCGCCTTCCGGGACGCCCATCTGGCGGTGTAGGGCGCCCTTCTCGCCGATGGCGCCTTGGATCCACTTCTTCTTGCCGCCCCGTCGTCCGCGTCGTGCCATGATGCTACCCTCCGGTCGTGTGGCCCCGCGTGGTCGCGGCGGTCGTGGTGCCGTGGCGGCTGATGGCGCGTTCGAGCGCCCCCAGCGCCTCGGCGGTGGGCGCGTGCGCGGCAGCGCCGCGCGCGAGGAACGTCAGCGCCTGTTGGGCGTGCCAGCGGGCGCGGTTCAGGTGATGCGACGCCCGACGCTGGCGCTTCTGCCCGTCCGCATCGGGCGCCGGCATCCAAAAGAGCGGGTGGTCAGCCATTGACCGGCCCTCCGGGGCCAGGGGAAGCCGCCGGAGCCGCAGGCGCGGCGGACGCTGGCGGAGCCGCAGGCGCGCCGACCCCGGCGGTGATGAGTTTGCCGAGGTTGCCCGCAAGGTCGTGGACCACGGCGCGGAAGACCTGTTGCATGAGCGCCTGGTACGTCTCGGCGCCTGGGACGCCGCCGATGATCCCGCTCTCCTGCAGCGCCGTCACCGCCTGCAGCGCGGCTTGGTAGCGGCGCACCAAGAGCGCCTGCCACGCGGGCGGCTTGGCCGAGAACGACGTGCTGGACATCGCCCGGGACAGCACCCGGAGGAAGGTGCCCGCGACCGCCGGCTCCGCGTCGTTCGGGCGCGGCTCGAAGGGATCCGGCAGCGGTGGCAACTGGACCTGCGGCGCGGGTTGCCCCATCGCCTGCGCCTGCTGCGCCGCGACCTGCGCCTGTTGCGCGGCCGCCGCATACGCCTGCCACGCGGCCGGTGGCGGGCCCTCCTGCCACGCGGCCAACTGGCGCTGGGCGCGCTCCTCGTGCGGGTCGGCGCCGAGCCCGAGCGTGTCGCCAAACACTTGCCGCGCCACGGCTTGCGCTTCTTCGGCGTCCATGAGGCCGCCGTTCTTGGCGGAGGCGACGTATTCGACCTTGGCGTCGGGCGTCATCATCGTGCCCGTGTTCGGCAGGATGTCCACGTCGCCGATCAGCGCGAAGTTCCGGGCCTCGAACTGGTCGCGGCGGTACGCGCCGTCCTCGCCGACGTAGCCGATGAGCACCGGGACCGGGAACCGCTGCGCCAACTGCAGTTTGATCCGGTAGTGGCGCGCGACCGCCGCATTGACCGGCGAGAGCATCGGCCCGAGGCCGACCTGTCCCTGCTGGACCGCGATCATGCGGGACTTCCCGGAGACCTCCTGCTGGCGGTCGGCCCCGACTAGCGGCTTCGGGAGCGACGCCATGCTCTGGACCTGCGTCACGATCGCCTCGTACGAGTCCCAGACGGCCACCGGGAACGGCGGCTGCTGCGGATAGACCGGCAGGTCGTCCTTGGTGGTGACGCGGATGATGTCGCCCGTCTCGCGTGCGTCCTTGCGCTTCTGGCCGCTGATGGGGCTCGTCGAGGTGCTGTACGCCTCGCTGTGGAGCACCAAGTCCTGATGCTCCACGTAGTTGGACGCGAGGATCGTCGCGAACTTGGCCGCGCCGCCGAACAACGACGCATAGGCCACGCCGGTCGGATCGCCGCGGTCTGGGTCGGGGACCGGCGTCACGCCGAGGACGGGAATCGTCATCGTCCGCCGCGCCTGCGGGTGGTTCGCGCCGTCCGCGCTGGCGGCCGCGAGCGTATCCTTGCCGAGGGTCAGGCCATCGAAGGCGCCCGTGCTGTCGATGACGGCGCCGAGCGGGTAATCCGGCCGCGGGCGCTGGTAGAGCGTATAGAAGAAGAACAGGCGCTGGTCGTCCGACCCGCTCTGCTGCTTCGGATCCGCGGCCTGCATCCGCCACCGCGCGCGGAGCTGCGGCGGGAGCATCGCCAGGTACTCGGGTGGCGTCCAGCCCGTCAACTGCGCCAGTTGGTCGGCGTTCATGGTCCCGACGGTCTCGGGCCAGCAGCGCTTCCCTTCGGCGATCGTGCGATACCAGATCGTGAGCACCTGGTCGGCCTTCTCGACCGGCTCGCTCTCGGGGAACACCCGGACGTGCTCGCGGCCCATCTGGTCGATCCGGATCTGTGGCACCCACATCGGCGCGGCTTGCGCGGGATCGTCGGTGAACTGCGCCTCTTGGCCAGCCGACGTCACATAGCGCATGATCGCGTCGGCCGGCGTTCCCTCCGAGCCGTCTGGAAGCGTAAACGGCGCGGCCGGCGAGACGGCCTGCGGGTGCGCCTGGATCTGGAGCGGCACGGAGCCGCCGCCGGACGGGTCGGTCCAATACCGATTGTACGTGGTCGCACCCGTCATGGCCGCTTCCGTCTGCATCAGGAACACGCGGGCATCGTCCGTCCCGAGCGGGCCGCCGTCCTGGTTCAGGAACCGCGTGGCCATCTGGGCCGCGCCCTCGGCCTCGGCGCTCGCGTCGATCGGCTGCGTCCGCGGCTTCGGGAAATCCGCCAAGAGCGTGGCCGTCGCCTTCCGGATCTGGTCCCAGGTCAGGTTCGGGACCGCCTCGATGGACGTCCGCGTGACGCCCCGGGGCAGGCGGCAGCGGTACTCGTCCTGCTTGGCGTCGTAGTCGAGCGTGGACCACGGGTAGCCGAGCTTGACGGTCCGCCAATGCGTGTCCTGCGTCAGGTGGTTGCGAAAGAGCCGCAACTGCCGGAGGCACAAGTCGTTGAGCGTTCGGAAGACAACCTTGTCGTCGGGCTGCTCCAAGAGCGGCCCCATCCCGGCGAACGGCCCAGCGTCGGGCGTTTCGGCGGACGGCTGAATGGTCCCGGCGATCTGGCGGTCACTGCCGGAGAAGCCCGTTGGGGGGTTCTCAATGCCGCCGCGCGGCGTGGTCGCCATGGGCAGCGAGGCCAACGCGGCCCCGCGTCCGGTGAGCGTCGGCGCGGCCGGCGGTTTCGTCGCCACTACGGGCGCATCAGACCATCCGAAGTCGGGGTCATGCCGTCCCCTCCGACGCGCCGCCGAGCACGACGGCGCCATCCTGCCCTTCGATGAGTTCCTTGGCGATGTCGGCCTCCGTGCGACCGGCCGCTTTCTGCTCGGCCGCCCACGCGGCCTGCCGGCGCCGCAGCTCCGCCGCCTGCGGCATCCCGCGGCTGGAGAGCCCCAGCGCCAGATCGATCACGTCCGGCTCGCTGACGGGCGCTTCCGCCGTGCCGCCACGCATCTTGAGCGCGTGGTAGCGCTCGAGCAACGCTTCGTAGCGGGCTTCGGCCCGTTCGGCCGCCGCAGCCGCATCGGTCGCCCCTTGGCGTAACGCATCGAGGACCGCCTGCGGGACGAACGGCATCAGGCCGTCGCCTTGGCGCGTAACCGCAGCCACTTCCGGAGGTTGCGCCACTGACGCCCCGTGTTCTTGACGCCGTGCTCGGCGCAGACGCGCTTGCGCATGGCGTGGTAGCCCGGCGGTCGGCGGCGGAGGGTCACGCCGCGTTCCGCTGCGCACGGGCGCGCTCGCTCAGCACGATCGCGATGTGCGACAGGTGGATGGCCTCGTGCGTGTCCGCGTTCGGGCGGCCGGTCGGCGATCCGCCACAGACCGCTTCCCAGAGGCGCCAGCACTCGACCTCGGCGCGGCGCGCATCGCCCTTGTAGAAGTCCACCATCGCCGTCGCCGCGTCCTCCGGCGTCTGGCGCGTCAACTGGCCTACCGCGGTCGCAAGGTCGGGCACCGGTTCCTCCTCTTTGGGGCATGGCTCTGCCGATGGCGCCCAGTCGGGCGCTCGCCCGCTAGTGTACGCGCGAACCCCAGAGCGCGCAAGAGGACGTGTTACGTGGAACGTCACGGCCGCGGGCGGCCGCCGCTCCCGACCGTCGGCGAGACGTCGGTCCCGAGCCAGTCGGCGACGCGGCCCTCGGCGGTCTTGACCGGGCGCGGCCGATGCTTCACCGGGTCGATGCCGCGCGAGCGGTCCGGATGGTCCGGCACGAAGACCGGCGTGATCGCCGGCGCCGGGCGGCTCATCAGCGCGTACCGCACCATATCCGCCCCGTCGTCGCCGCCTTGGCCCTCCACGGCATCGACCTTGAGCGGCTTCTCGCGGTCCTTCGGGTCGAGCTGCATCGCCTCGAGTTGGGCCAGCACCCGCCGATTCCCGGGGGTCGGGAACAGGCGGTAAGACGGTTTGACCGGCGCGTCCGGCGTGCCGATGCTGGTATAGCGCCGGAGCGCCGCCAACCCTTGCGTCCGGTCCGTGTCCGCCTTCACCAGCGGCCAGCCCGCGTCCTGGAACGCCTCGGCCAGCGTCGGGCCGGTCAGCCCGCGCGCTTTGTGCTCGTGCCAGAGGTCGAGACCGCCGATGACGCGCTCCAACTGCCGCACTGACACCGCCTTGGCCACCTTTTCCACAATATCCGCCGGCTGGTCCCGGCGTCCCCATACGGTGTCGAGGTGGTGGACGGTGCCGTACGGATCGGCCGCGAAGACGCCGAACGCCCACGGATGCTCGTAGCCCCAGTCGAAGGCCCCGAAGCGGGGCCAGTGGGCCGGGACCTCGAACGGCGGCTCCATGTGCGTGG
>JBJKPA010000398.1:0-5871 GCA_046706905.1 Gemmatimonadaceae bacterium | reverse complement strand
CCCCGGCCGGCCTGGACGAGGTGCGCCGGCGGCTCGACTCCGCGCGGCCGCCGCGGCTCGTGGACGTGCGCAACGCCACCGAGCGCGCGGACGGCGTGATCCCGGGCTCGCTCGGCGTCTCGCTGGGCGATCTCGGCGACTGGGGCGAGCGCGCGCCGCGCGAGGGGGCGATCGTGGTCCAGTGTCACACGGGCACGCGGTCGGTGATCGGCGCGAGCGTGCTCCGCGCGGCGGGATTCGCCGAGGTGATTCCGATGACCGGCGGCTACGACGCGTGGATCGCGGCCGGGCTGCCGGTGGTGGCGCCGTCCCCCGCGTGAACGGCGGCGCGGCGCGCCGTCAGTGATTGCGTGAGATGAGTTGAATCACGCCGGTGCCGTAGTACCGGCCGAACTTCGTCACGGCGTCGATGCCGGAGTAGTAGCGGACCTCCTCGAAGTTCGCCGCCGGGAGGTCGTGCAGGCTGGCGATCGGCCCGTACTCCTCGTTGTTGAGGAACACCGTGGCGACGTCGCGGACGTCGCTCGTGAACCCGACCTGGCCGCGGTCGCGCAGGAATTGCGGGCGGAGCTTCGCGATGACGTCGTAGATGGAGCCGGCGTGGGCGTCGCGAATCTCGTCCTCGGTGATGACGTTCGGGTTCGGGACCGCCGCCAGGCCGGCGCGGTGGAAGCACGCCGGGGAAAGCACGAGCAACGCGACCAGCCAGACGCCACGCGACATGGCACCCTCCCGCCCCGTCCGGAGAAGGACGAACGGCCCCGGCGGTCGCCGGGGCCGTTCGTCGTACGGTATCACCTTCGGGGGATCAGTTACAAGTGACCGTCCCGATGGATCCGCCGCGCGCGTTGGTCTCCGAGGTGGGAACGGGGAGCGCGCTCTGGAAGATGTCCTGCGGCGTCTCCTTGCGGAGGTACGTGCCGTTCAGGCGGCCGTAGGCCCGGAGATCCACGAACCGCTGGGCCCCCTGCCCGAGCAGCGTGTAGCGTTTCTCGTACAGGGTGGCGTTGATCGCCGACGTCTGGTCGGTGAACGTCGCGTACCCGGGCAGACCGCCCAGGTTCGTGCGGATGACGTTCAGGTCCGCCGTCGCCGCGGCGAGCTGGTTGGACGCGATCTCGGCCTGCGCCCGGAGCAGGATCATCTCGGCGACCGACAGGACCGGCATCGGCCGCGTCAGGTTCGCGCTGATCGACGGGAGGGCGTACGTGAAGTCGTAGTCCGTGGTCACGCCCTGCCCGGTGATCGGGGACGAGCGCACCGTGATCTCGGCGGCGCGGAGGTCGCCGGGCTCGATGCTGTCGCCGGCCATCGGGTTGAGATGGATGGCGGCGTCGACGATCGGGTTGGTCGCCTCACCAGGCGCGGTGCTGTAGATGTAGTACACGGAGTTCCAGAGGGCCGTCGGGTCGATCGTGCCGATCGCCTGGTTGAGATCGGTGATCGCCGTGGCGAAGCTGGCCGGGTCGGGCTTGCTGTGGTCCAGGCCGCGGTACAGCGCCACCTTGCCCGCCAGGGCGCGGTTGAACGCCATGAACGTGGCCGGCGTGTTGTAGTCGCCCTGGAGGCTGAAGCCGCCGGGCAGGGAGAAGGGGAACGGGGTGCTGCCCGCGGCGGCCAGATCCGCCTTGGCGCTGTCGAGCAGCGCGAGCATGTAGTCCAGCGCGTTCGGCTTGCAGACGAACGGCGCCGGCGGGGTGTTGATGTCGTGATCCACGTCGATCGGAATGCCGATCGAGTCGCGCATCTCGAGCGTGCGGTAGTAGGCGAGCGCCTTGATGGTGCGGGCGAGGCCCACGGTGGCCGACTGCTCGGCCGACGACAGGTCGGTGGCCGTGCTGATGTTGTCGATCAGGTTGTTGGCGGCGCGGATCTCGGCGTAGAAGCCGTTCCACATGCCCGCCGCGAACCCGCCGGGGTCGGCCGGGCCGCCGATGAGCTCCGTGATGTACCGGGGCTCGGCGGTATCGATGCGATAGATGTCGCGGGCCATCGTTTCGGGGAACACGATCCCCAGGTTGCCGCGGTCCGACCGCAGCAGCCCCGTCACGAGGAGCTGCACCGACGAGCGGTTGAGCCCGCTCTGGAGCAGCGACGACGAGACGTTGTTCAGGTCCGGCACTCCGGTCGAGTCCTTGCACGCTCCGAAGAACGTGAGGACGGCGATGAGCGCCACGGTTCGTTTCATCATGAGTCGATTCATCCTGGTTGGGATGTAAGCGTCAGAAGTTGGCGATCACCGAGAAGAAGAAGCTCCGGCTGGGGGGATACGGCGCGACGTCCTGGAAGCGGCCGAGGTCCGTGTTGCCGAAGTTGGAGACTTCGGGGTCGTAGCCCTTGTACTTGGTCCACGTCGCGAGATTCCGTCCGCTGACCTCGAGGCGCAGGTCGTGGCCGCCGCCGATGAGGCGCGTCACCACCGAGCGCGGAAGCTGGTACGACAGCGTGAGCTCGCGGAGCTTCACGAAGCCGGCCGGCTCGACGTACGCCCCGTAGCCCTGGATGTAGCGGCCCAGGCGGTAGTTGTTGAGCGCCGTGTCGGCCAGGATCTGCGTCGGATCGACGAACAGACCCGTGAGGTCCACCGCGTACCCGCCGCGGCGGTAGTCCACGAGGCTCGACAGCCGGAAGTTTCCGTAGTCGAACTCGTTCGAGAAGCCCATCGTGAACTTGGGCGCGCTCTCGAGGTAGGTGATGTGCCGCGTGCGGCTCACGAAGCTGCCGTTCGCGAACGTCGAATCCCACCCGTTGTACACCTGCAGCGTGGTCACCGACCGGCCGGTGCAGACGTACGGCTGGCCGAACCGCAGCGAGAACGACACGCCGCCCGGCGTGAAGCACGGCACGTCGAGGTGCGTCACGCGGCTCCACACGTTGGCGAACGTGGTGCGCGACACCCACGTGAACTTCCCGCGGTCGATCGGCGTCATGCTCAGCGAGTACTCGGTGCCGGTGTTCCGCATCGAGCCGCCGTTCAGGATCTTGGTCGTGTAGCCCGTGGACGGCGCGACGGCCGCCGACAGGATGAGGTCGGTCACCCGCTTGTTGAAGTACGTCGCCGTGAGCGCCACCCGGCCGTCCAGGAACTGGGCGTCCACGCCCATCTCGGTCTCGGTGGAGGTCTCGGGCTTGATCTTCGGGTTGCCCGCCGTGCCCGAGGGCGTGGCGCCGAGGTTCCCGTCGTACACGCCGATCGGCAGCGAGGTGAACTTGCTCCCGTAGTTCGGCTGGTTGCCGGCCTTGCCGTACGCCACGCGCAGCTTCAGGTCGTTGGTGTACCGGGGCAGCCAGGGCAGCCGGTACGAGACCGCGTACTTGGGATACATGTAGAACTTCTTGTCGTTGCCGTTCACGCTGGACCGCTCGGCGTTCACGGCGGCCGTCAGGAACAGCCGGTCGTGCAGGGTGAGGAACTCCTCCTGCGCGTAATAGGCGAAGTCCTTGACCAGGAACTGCCGCTCGAGCAGCGACTGCTGCACGCCGTAGTTCACGTTGGTCACGCCCGCCGGAATGTCCTGGCCGCGGTTGTACACCGCGTCGCTCTGCCGCCGCTCCTGGCGCAGGCCGAACGACGTCGTCGCGGTGAACCGGCCGGTGATCAGCTTGTGCGCGCCCGACAGGTTCAGGTTCGCGTACGTGCTGCTCGTCTTGTTGGTGACGATGGTGCCGGGGAGGCCGTCGGCCGACTCGAAGTAGGCGTCCGGCGGCGAATAGAGGTGCGAGTTGTACTGGAAGGCGTCGATGCCGGCGATCACCGTGAAGTCCAGCGTCTGCCGCTCGGAGTTGTAGGCCGAGATGTTCGTGTTGATGCTGCCGATGTAGCGGTAGACGTCCTCGGGGTTCTTGACCAGCGCCGCGTCCTGGAACGGGTTGGCGAGGTCGCCCTCGAACGGGTTCGTCGGGTACACGCCGTTCACCGTGTGGGCCAGATCGACCCAGGTGGGCGTCACCGAGAAGATGTCGCCCGGCGACACGACGGGGTTGTTGTCGTTGCCCGAGATGCCGCGGTCGGTGAGCGTGTGGATGAACTGGTTGTTGCTGCGCAGGTTGATGCGGCCGCCGATGAGCTGCCCGACGTTCGCCGTCACCAGCTGCTTCTGATAGTAGGTGTTGCGCTGGATCGCGTTGTCGCGGCTGGCCGAGCCGCCCATGTAGTAGGTCGTGTTGGCCGTGCCGCCGTTGACCGACAGGTCCGTCTCGTACGAGCCCGGATTCCCGCCGTAGAACTCCTGCTCGAAGTCGTGGCAGACCGGCTGCCAGGGCACCGGCGGGGCACCCGCGCCGCCCATCACGTTGGTCCACCAATCCTGCGCTTCGGCGGCCGAGGTGAAGCAGCGGAAGTTCAGCTTCTTCGAGATCGAGTACTGGCCGTAGCGCTGCGTGAAGCTCACCCGCGGGGCGCCCGCCTCGCCATGCTTCGTCGTGATCACGATGACGCCGTTCGACGCCTTCGACCCGTAGATGGCACCGGCCGAGGGCCCCTTCAGGACTTCGATGCTCTCGATCTCGTTCGGATCGAGGTCCGCGATGCGGTTCACCGGCTGGTCCTGCACGTTCGTGATGCCGCCGCCGGCGTTCGTGATCGAGTTCAAGCCCGATCCGATCGCCTCGTTGCTCACCAGCACCCCGTCCACCACGTACAGCGGGCTGGAACTGGCGTTGATCGAGGTCACGCCGCGCAGCTGCACCTGCGAGCCGCCGCCGGGCGCGCCGGAGTTCGTCGTGATCACGGCGCCCGGAATCTTGCCCTGGAGGTCGGTCTCGATGGTCTGCGCCGGCGCGTTGGTCAGGTCGGCGGCGCTCACGACCGCCACCGCGTTGGCCGCGTTCTGGCTCGACACCGTCGTCGCCACGCCCGTGACGACCATCTTGTCGAGCTCCAGCACGTCCTTGTCCATCTTGATCGTGATCGCCGAGGCGTCGGCGGCCAGCGCCACCGTCGCCACCCGGTATCCCAGCCGCCGGGCCACCAGCGTCTGCGCGCCATTCGGCACCGTCAGCGCGAACGATCCGTCGCCGGCGGTGATGGCGTTGAACGTGGTACCCCGGACACGGACCTGGGCACTGCCGATGGGCTCTCCGGCGGGTCCGACCACGTGGCCGGTGACCCGCCGTTGCGCCCACGCATCGTGGGCGGACAGCGCCACGCATGCGGAGGCCAGGACCAGGAAACGGAATTTCATCACGTCGCCTCCCAGAGGGGTTGAGGAACGGGCGACGCCCGGTCATCCCCACAGCGGAACGCCGGGCGTCAAGAAGCCTTTGTCTGATAACTCACTGAATGTGTCCCGTGTCACATCAACTATAGGCCTGTTCGTCCCAAGTGCCTTAGTATTAAGAACTTACGATGCGACAATTTGTGGCGCAGACGGCCAGCAGGGCCATCATTGCTGAGTCATCGTGACCGGATCCTGAGGCGACTGTCCAAAAACGAGAGGGCCCCCCGGTTGCCCGGGGAGCCCCCTCGACTACCCTGCCCTGCGTGTCGGCTTACGGCGTGCCGTCGCAGGCCTGCTGACTGACGTACGTCGGCGCGGCCGTCGGCTTCGTGTCCCAGTACATGCGGGTGGCGAAGTCATCCGGCCCCTGGCGGGCGATCGCCCCGTCCAGGTTGGCCGCGTTGGTCGACGCTTCCGTCGTAGAATACTCGTACCGGCGCGGGATGTAGTTCACGAGCGCCGCCGGCCCGGCCACCGCCGTGCTCGGCACGCAGGTGCGCCGCCATTCGGCCCACGCGTTCTCGCCGTCGGAATACAGCGCGATCCACTTCTGCATGGCGATCTGCGTGAGGCCCGCCGTCCCGCCCTTGTAGGCGATGTCCGGCTGCGCCATGTAGCTGGCGATGGCGACCTGATCGGTCACCCCCCACTG
>JBJKPA010000397.1:0-4158 GCA_046706905.1 Gemmatimonadaceae bacterium | reverse complement strand
GCGCCGCCTTGTCCACCGAGCTGTGCGCGTGCGCCGAGGCGTACACGACGAGCGGCGCGTCGGCGGCCTGCAGGCCGCCGCGGGCGAGCCCGTAGGCGGTGGCGCGCTCCCGCGCGCAGATCAGAGCGACCAGCGTGCTGGTGGACGCCGTCTCCTGGATCACACCGCTCCACGCGTCCGAGAGCCCGACCATCCGGCGCATCCAGTCGGTGACCACCTCCTCCAGCTCGGTCAGGGCCGGGCACGCCTGCCACGACAGCCCCACGACGCCCAGGCCGCTGCTCAGGAAGTCGCCGAGTACGCTGGACAGCGCGCCGCCGCCGGGAAAGAACCCGAAGAACTTCGGCGACTGCCAGTGCGTGATCCCCGGCAGGATGATCTCGTTCACGTCGCGCAGCACGGCGTCGAACGGTTCGGGACGGTCGGGGGGCGCGGCCGGGAGCTTCGCGCGGATCTCGCCGGGCGCGACGCGCGGCATCACCGGGAAGTCGGCGATGCGGGCGCGGTAGTCGGCGATCCAGTCGGCGAGCGCGTGCGCGTCGCGGCGGAAGTCGGAGGGACGCATGGCAGCGGTGAGTCGGTGAGTCGGTGAGTCGGAAGCTACGGCAACCTTTCGCAATTCGGGCTTGTCTCATACGATAGTCCGCGACCCTCCCGCCCGCAGCCGGGGATCTCCGACTCTCCTTTCGGACGGCTCCATGCGCAACCCGTTCGCCGGTTTCCGCCCCACCCTTCGCTCCCTGGCCCGGAGCCGCGCGTTCACGGTCACGGCGGTGCTCACGCTCGGCCTCGGCATGGGCGCGGCCACGGCGATCTTCACGCTGCTCGAGCGCACGGTCATCGACCCGCTCCCCTACCCGCAGGCCGACCGGCTGGTCCGACTCACGAACCCGGCGCCCGGCGTGGGCGCGCACGTCCGGTGGGACCTGTCCATCGCGGAGTACTTCTTCCTCCGCGATCACGCGAGGACCCTGAGTGCGGTCGGGCTGTACGAAGTCGGCCCCGAGGTGCTGGACCTCTCCGGGGCACGTCCGGCCGTCCGCGTGGCGGCGGCGACGATCACGCCGAGCATCGGCCCGCTGATCGGCGCGCGGTCGGTGCGCGGCCGGCTGTTCGACGCGCACGACGGTGGACCGGCGGCGCCGGCGCTGGCGATCCTGTCCGACGAATTCTGGCGGCGGGAGTTCGGCGCAAGCGACTCGGTGATCGGCAAGACGATCAATCTCACCGGAAACCCCAGCGAGATCATCGGTGTCATGGCGCCCGGCGTCCAGCCGCCACCGGACGCCGGACAGGCCGTCTCCGCGGCGGTCGACGTGTGGCTGAACTACCGGCTCGACCCGGCCGGACCGTTCTACAACAGCCACGTGCACCCGGGCATCGCGCGTCTCGCTCCCGGCGCCACCTTCGCGTCGGCGCGGGCCGAGTTGGATCGTATGACGACCGAGCTTCCGGTCCGGTACCCAAACGTGTACTACCCGGGTTTCCTGAAGCAGTATGGGTTCCGCATGGCGCTCACGCCGCTCAAGACGTACGTGCTGGGCAGTGCGGCGGCGTATCTGTGGATCCTGTTCGCCGCCGTGGGGCTGGTCCTGGCCATCGCGTGCGCGAACGTCGCGAACCTGCTGCTCGTGCGCCTCGAGTCCCGCCGGCGGGAGATGGCCGTGCGCACCGCGCTGGGCGCCGAATGGCGGCATCTTGCGGGTGACGCCTTCCGCGAGGGGCTGGCCATTTCGGTCGCCGCTGCGGCGCTCGCCCTGCTGATCGCCGAGTCGGGCGTCCGCTGGCTGGTGTCGCTGGCGCCGACCGGCGTCCCGCGACTGGCGAACGTGCATATGGACGGCCACGTGCTGTTGTTCGCGCTCGGCCTCGCGCTGGCCGTGGCGGTGGTGCTCGCGCTCGTGCCGGGACTGCAGACGCGGGCGTTCGCGAACAGCGCCCTGTTGGGCGACGGGGGGCGCACGACCACCGCCGGTGTGCACCGGCGGCGGCTCCAGAACACGCTCATCGTGTCGCAGGTCGCGCTGGCCCTCGTGCTCGTGGCCGCGGCCGGGCTGCTGCTCCGCAGCTTCGCCAAACTGCGCCAGGTGAACCCGGGCGTGGATCCGCAGGGGGTGCTCACGGTGTACGTGATGCAGCCGCCCGCGCAGGTCGATACCGGAGCGACGCCCTGGCAGTTCTACGCCCGCCTGCTGGCCGGCGTCCGCGCGCTGCCCGGCGTCACCGCGGCCGGCGCGTCGGACGACATCCCGTTCGACGGGGGATACGGGTGCACAGTACAGGGGTTCGAGGACCCGACCGTGGCCGCGCGCATCCAGCGGCTCCACGCGACGACCTGCGCGGGCCAGGAGACGGCCTCACCGGGCTACTTCCGCGCAATGGGGATCCCGCTGCTCGAGGGCCGCACGTTCACCGACGCCGACAACGATCAGTCCGGACGCGGCGCGGTGGTCGTGAGCAAGGCGTTCGCCGACTTCTTCTGGCCCGGCGAGGATCCGATCGGCAAGGGCGTGGGCCCCAACGGCAGCACGAAGCGGCCGTTCTATCGCGTGGTCGGCGTGGTCGGCGACGTGCATGCCAACACGGTGGACGACCCGCCTGCGCTCGCGATCTACTATCCGGTGGCCCCGGCGGACCCCCACATGCACTGGTACGGCGTTGCGATGACGCTCGTCGTCCGCACCGCGAAGGGCGATCCGATGTCCTACCTGCCCGTGATCCGGCGGCTGGCCTCGCGGCTCGACCCCGGCGCGCCGCTGGCCAATGCACGAGACATGTCGACGATCGTCGCGCGCTCGATGAGCCAGTTGACGTTCACCATGACGTTACTCGGCGTTGCGGGCCTCGCGGCGTTGCTGCTCGCGGCCGTGGGGCTGTACGGCGTACTGTCGTACGTCGTGGCCCGGCGCACGAACGAGATCGGGGTGCGATTGGCGCTCGGCGCGCACCCGGGACAGGTCGAGCGGCTCGTGGTGCGCGACGCCCTGGGCCTCACGCTGATCGGGCTCGTGATCGGAGGCGCGGGCGCGGTCGCGTCCACCCGCGTGCTGGCCACGTTGCTGTACGGCGTGACCGCGCACGATCCGGCGACCTTCGCCGCCGCCGCGCTCGTGCTGCTCGCCGTCGCGATCGCGGCGGCCTGGCTTCCCGCGCGCCGGGCCGCGGCGGTGGATCCGGCGGTGGCGCTGAGAGAGTGAGTCGGTGAGTCAGTGAGTCGGTGAGTCGGTGACTGCCAACCACGCCACGGCGTTGCGCGGTTCGGAGTTACCGACATACCGACTCACAGACATACCGACTTACTGACTAACCGGAATCACCACCTGCTGCGGCGTCGTGGAATATCCGCCGGCCGCCGCGTTGCCCAGCTCCCCGCTGTTGTTGTAGCCCCAGCAGAAGGCCGTGCCGTCGGTGGCGAGGCCGCACATGTGGAACGACAGGCCCCCCGACACACTGGCGAACACGCCGTTGCCGCTCACCGGCTGCGGCGTATTCACCTGGTCGCTGGCGCCGTTGCCCAGATCGCCGAAGCTCCCCGAGCCCCAGCAGTACGCCGCGCCGGCCGACGTCACCGCGCAGCTGTTCTGCTCGCCGACGCTGATCGCCCGGAAGGTGAGCCCGCCCGCCACGACCTGCGGCGAGGTACCGAGCGACGACACGAAGCCGGTACCGAGCTGTCCGTTGGCGCCGTCGCCCCAGCAATACGCCGCGCCGTTCGTGGTCAGCCCGCAGGTGTGGTACACCCCGGCGGCGATCGTCGTGAAGACCAGGCTCCCCTGCACCGCCGATGGCGCCGGGCGGTCGGTCGTCGTGCCGTCGCCCAATGCGCCGTACCCATTTGAGCCCCAGCAGTAGCCGGCGCCCGCCGTGGTCACGCCGCAGCTGTACACGGCCCCCGCGCTCACGCTCGCGAACTTCAGCCCGCCGGTGACCGCGACCGGCACCGCCGTCTGGCTCCCCGCCGTGCTGTCGCCCAGCTCGCCGCTCTCGTTGGCGCCCCAGCAATACGCCTGGCCGTCGGTCGCCACGCCGCAGGTGTGCGCGTAGCCGGCGCTGAGCATGGTGAAGCGGAGCCCGCCCGTCACCAGCGTCGGCGTGCCCGTCTTGCCACCGGTCGTGCCGGTGCCCAGCTCCCCGGACTCGTTGTCGCCCCAGCAGTAG
>JBJKPA010000396.1:0-4833 GCA_046706905.1 Gemmatimonadaceae bacterium | reverse complement strand
GTCCGGCGCCGGCCACCGGGCTCGACGCGCGCGCGACGTACGACGCCCCCTGCCACCTGCTCCACGCCCAACGCGTCGCCGAGCCGCCGCGCCGCGTGCTGGCCGCGATCGAGCGGCTGGAGGTCGTGCCGCTCCGCGACGCCGAGCAGTGCTGCGGCAGCGCGGGGATCTACGGGCTGGTGCAGCCGGCGGTGTCGCGGGCCGTGTTGGCGCCCAAGGTCGCCGCGATCCGCGCGACGGGCGCCGCGTATGTGGCCACGGGGAACCCGGGGTGTCTCATGCAGATCGGCGCCGGGCTGTCGCGCGCGGGCGTGGCCTGCCGCGCCGTGCATCCGGTGGATCTGCTCGACGCGGCGTACGCCGCCGGGCGGCGCACGTCGTCGGACTTAAACGGAGTTTCCATGGCGGCCGCCCGCCCGTTCGTGTTATTTATTGCCATGCTCGATGCGCTGATGCTGGAGTTGGAAGGCGTGGTCGTCGAGACACGGACGGCGCGGTTCGAGGCGCTGGCCCGGGCGCTGGCCGACGACGGCGTGGTGGCGCTTCCCGACGCCGCCGCGGACGAGCTGCTCGGCCTGCCGCCGCGTCACGCCGCGGCCACCGCCATCGCGCTCCTCGGCCTGACGCGCGACGAGACCGCGATCGAGCTCATCGGGCTGCGCGCCGACCGCTACTTCACCGAGCGCGTGAGCCAGGGCGTGACGCTGCGCGAGGGGGCGCGCGTGCTGATCACGATCGCCCATGCGCGCTCGCGGCTCGCGCTCGTGACGCGGGCCAGCCGCGCGATCGTGGACCTGATGCTCGGGCTGTCGGGGATGCACGACGCGTTCGAGGTGATCGTCTGCGCCGACGACGTGCTGGACAACAAGCCGGCGCCGGAGAGCTACGGGCGCGCGCTCACGCGGCTGCAGAACCGGCGCCCGCTGGCCCGCGACCGCATCCTGGCGCTCGAGGACGGGCGGGTGGGGATCGTCGCCGCGCGGGCGGCGGGGCTCCGCTGCCTCGCCGTGGGCGACGTGCCGGCGCATCAGGCGGTGGAGGCCGACGGGCTCGTCCCCTCGCTCGCCGACGCCGGTCACGACGTGTTGTCCGAGCTCGAGCGCTGGGCGCACGAGGCCGCATGACGGGCGAGACCATCGCCGGCCGCATCACGCCCACGACGCCGGCCCTCGAGGAGATCGCCGGCCATCCGGTGGTGCTGGCGTATTCCGCCGTGCCCGCCGAGGACGCCGCGCTGCACCAGAAGGCCGGCGTCGTGGACCGCAGCCATCGCGCGCGCGTGCGCCTGGACGGACCGAAGGCAGCCGAGATGATCGGCGGGCTCGTCACGAACGACACGGTCGCCCTCTCGCCCGGGCAGGGGCAGTACGCCGCCGCCCTGACCGCCAAGGGCAAGCTGGTGGCGGACGTGCGCATCTACGTCGAGGACGGGAGCGTGCTGACCGACACCGGCGCCCGCGCCGGCGACGGCTGGCGCGAGATGGTGAAGAAGTTCGTCAATCCGCGGCTGGCGCCGCACGCCGACGAGACCCTCACCGTGCGGGCGCTGGGCGTCTTCGGACCGCAGGCGCGGCACGTCGTGGAGGCGGTGACCGGCATCAACGCCAGCGCGCTCACCGTGCTGCCCGACTACGGCCATGCGCGGGTGCCGTTCGAGGGTGCGTCGGTGCTCGTCGCGCGCACGCCCGAGCTCGGGACCGATGGCTTCGACCTGTTCGCGCCGGCCGAGGCGTTCGACGAGATCTGGCGGCGCACGGTGAAGGCCGGCGCGCTGCCCTGCGGGCTCTCCGCGTGGGAGATCGCGCGCGTCGAGGCGGGCCGTCCCGAGTGGGGCCTCGACATGGACGACACCACGCTCGCCCAGGAGGCGAATCTGGACGAGCTGCAGGCGATCAGCTACACGAAGGGCTGCTACGTGGGGCAGGAGGTGGTCGCCCGCGTGCACTTGAACCGGCACGTGAACCGGCAGCAGCGCGGGCTGCCCGCCACCCAGTCGCCGGCCGCGCCCCGGGGCGCCCCGCTGTGCGACGCGGCGGGCAAGGAGGTGGGCGACGTGCGCTCGTCGGTGGAGTCGCCGCGCCTGGGGCCGATCGCGCTCGGCATGGTGCGCCGCGAGGTGGAGCCCGGCGCCGCGCTCACCGCGCGGTGGGACGGTGGCGAGCGGCGCGTCGAGGTCTGCGCCCTTCCCTTCCCCGCCGCCTGATGCGCGCGCTGGTCACCGGCGCCACCGGCATGGTGGGCCGCCACATCGCGGAGCGGCTCCTCGCCGACGGCTGGACGGTGCGCGCCATGGTGCGCGATCCGGACCGGGCGTCCGAGCTCGCCGATCTGGGCATCGAGCTGGCACGCGGCGACGTGCTCGACCAGCCGACGTTCGTGGACGCGGCCGCGGGGTGCGAGATCGTGTTCCACGCGGCGGCCGAGATCATGACCAGCGGCTGGGAGCGCTACCGGTCGGTGAACGTGGACGGGACGCGCAACGCCGTGTCGGCGGCCGCCGCCGCGCACGCGCGCCTGCTGCAGCTGAGCAGCGTGGCCGTGTACGGATCGCTCACGCGCTACCTGGGCGAGCGGGAGGGGACGAAAACGAGCGAGGACCTGCCCCTGCTGCCGCTGCACGAACGTGCGTACTACGCGCGGAGCAAGCGCGATTCGGAAGAGGTGGTGATGGCGGCGCACCGCGCGGGGCGGATCTGGGCGACGGCCGTGCGGCCGGACGTGATCTACGGCCGCCACGACCGGCAGTTCGTGCCGCGCATCGCACGGCTTCTGCGCCACGGATTCGTGCCGCTGCTGGGCGGCGGCCGCTCGACGCTGGCCGTGGTACACGCCGCCGCGGTCGCCGACGGCGCGGTGCGGGCGGCGACGTCGGACATCGCGGGCGGCCGGGCGTACAACCTGGCCAACGATTTCGACGTCACGGTGCGGGAGTTCTTCACGTACGGGGCGCGCGGCCTCGGCGCGACGCCGCACTTCATCCCGATTCCCGTGTGGGCGGCGCGCGGCGGGCTGTGGACGTCGAAGCGCGCCGTGCGGCTGGTGAGCCTGGGACGCGCGCGCACCGGCTGGGGCACGGCGGTGGACTTCCTCACGCGCGGCAATCCGTTCACGTCGGAGCGGGCCCGCCGCGAATTGGGATGGGCGCCGGCGGTGCGCCCGGAGACCGGGGTGACCGACGCCTTCGCCTGGTGGCGCGCGCGGCACGCGGCCCCGGAAACGCGAGCGGGCGCGGCCTGACGGCCGCGCCCGCATACGACTTCTGGAAAACGACGGGGGTCAGATCTTCTTCTTCGGGGCCATCGCCTTCTTGGCGGTGTCCTTCTTCGTCGTATCCATCTTCATCGAGCTCGAATCCGCCTTCGTCGTGTCCGTCTTCGCGGTCGTATCGGTCGCCGCGGCGGCGGGGGCCATCGCGGCGCCGCTCTGCGCGGCGGCGGGTTTCTGTTGTGACGAGCAGGCAGCGACCGCGATCACGGCGGCAACAAGGGCCAGGCGCTTCATGACAATCTCCTGAGAGTATCGGGGGTGAATGAGAGGCGCGCAGCACCGGTGCACACGACGTGAAGGTGCTCGTGCGTCTGCGGCACTTAACTTAGAGGGCCCGGAAGCACTGTCAAGCCGACTGGTGGGCAGCCAAGTTACGATACCACAATGGTTTCGTCGGCCGGCGCGGACGGCGGCCGGCGCCGCCGCTCGTTCTGGATCGTTGCGAGCCAATCCAGTTCCGCGACCCGGTCTTAAGTGGCAAACGGCCATGATGTTACACGCGCTAAGAAGTCTTGGTGACCGGCCCGCTTCAATCGGCGCCGAGCGTTGCGCCGCCCGCCGGCCGGCCTAGGTTAGGATTCCCCGCCGCCCGCCCGAGCCCCAGTGACCCCTGCACCGTCCCTCTCCGAGTCGCCCCCGCCCGACGGCGTCGTGCGCGGCGCGTGCCCGCACGACTGCCCCGACACGTGCGCGATGCTCGTGACCGTCGAGCGCGGACGCGCCGTCCGCGTGGCCGGCGATCCGGCGCACCCGTTCACCCGGGGGTTCCTCTGCGCCAAGGTCAACCGCTACGTGGACCGCACGTACCATGCCGACCGCGTGCTCGCGCCGCTGCGGCGCGACGGGCCCAAGGGGAGCGGGCGGTTCGTGCCGGTGTCGTGGGACGAGGCGCTGGACGACATCGCGGCGCGCCTCGCCGCGATCGCCGCTTCGCCCGACGGCCCGCAGGCGATTTTACCATACTCATATGCCGGCACGATGGGCCTGCTCCAGGGGTCGTCCATGGACCGGCGCTTCTTCCACCGCCTCGGGGCGTCGAAGCTCGACCGCACGATCTGCTCCATGGCCGGCACCGTGGGGATGCGGATGACGGTCGGCGCCAGCATCGGCGCCGACGCCGAGGGCCTTCCGGAGAGCGACCTCGTGCTCCTCTGGGGCACCAACACGCTCACCTCCAACCCGCACCTCTGGCCGTTCGTGCTCCGCGCCCGCGAGCGCGGGGCGCGCGTCGTCGCCATCGATCCCATCCGCACCCGCACCGCGGCGCAGTGCGACGAGTGGATCGGCATCCGCCCGGGCACCGACGCCGCCCTCGCGCTGGGGATGATGCACGTCGTCTTCGCGCGCGGCCTCGAGGACCGCGACTACCTGGCGCGCTACACGCTGGGCGAGGCCGAGCTCCGCGGGCGCGTGGCCGAGTATCCGCCCGACCGGGTAGCCGCGATCACCGGCGTGGACGCCAGTACGATCGAGCGGTTGGGAGAGGCGTACGGCCGCGCCCGGGCGGCGTTCATCCGCGTGAACTACGGCCTGCAGCGGCACGCCGGCGGCGGGATGGCCGTGCGC